>NZ_JBSIBZ010000045.1:0-73741 GCF_058245575.1 Streptomyces sp. UF-297
GCCCGGCACGGCCGGCCCACGCCGCCCGGGCTGCCCGCCGCGGCGACGGGCGCAGACAGACCTCCGCCGCGGGGCAGCGCATCCCCACGGAGCCGGCCGGCGGCCGGCCGAGCAGCGCAACCGACCACGTTCACCCCGCAATATCCCGCCGGACGAAAGCAGAACGCCGTGCTGACCGTCGACTTTTCCCGTTTCCCGCTCGCGCCGGGCGATCGCGTCCTGGACCTCGGCTGCGGCGCGGGCCGGCACGCCTTCGAGTGTTACCGGCGTGGCGCGCAGGTCGTCGCCCTCGACCAGAACGGCGAGGAGATCCGCGAGGTCGCCAAGTGGTTCGCCGCGATGAAGGAGGCGGGCGAGGCCCCGGCGGGCGCCAGCGCCACCGCCATGGAGGGCGACGCGCTCGCCCTGCCCTTCCCCGACGACAGCTTCGACGTCGTGATCATCTCCGAGGTCATGGAGCACATCCCCGACGACAAGGGGGTGCTGGCCGAAATGGTGCGGGTGCTGCGCCCCGGCGGCCGGATCGCGGTGACCGTGCCGCGCTACGGGCCCGAGAAGGTCTGCTGGGCGCTGAGCGACGCGTACCACGAGGTCGAGGGCGGCCACATCCGCATCTACAAGGCCGACGAGCTGCTGGAGAAGATGCGCGGGGCCGGTCTTGAGCCGTACGGCACCCACCACGCCCACGGCCTGCACAGCCCCTACTGGTGGCTCAAGTGCGCCTTCGGCGTGGACAACGACAAGGCGCTGCCGGTCAGGGCGTACCGCAAGCTGCTGGTCTGGGACATCATGAAGAAGCCCCTCGCGACCCGGGTCGCCGAGCAGGTCCTCAACCCCGTCATCGGCAAGAGCTTCGTGGCGTACGCGACCAAGCCGCACCTGCCCGAGCAGGCCGCCGCCGACTCCGCAACCGCTGCCGAGGCCGCCAAGTGACCACCCCCGGACGTACCGAGCACCTCGTGCTGCCCGGAGTGCTCACCGCCGAGCAGGCCGCGCACACGGTCGCCGGCATCCTGGCCGTCCAGCGCACCGACGGCGCGATCCCCTGGTTCCGCGGCCACCACCTGGACCCGTGGGACCACACCGAGGCCGCCATGGCGCTGGACGCCGCGGGCGAGCACGAGCGCGCCGAGGCCGCGTACACCTGGCTGGCCCGGCACCAGAACACCGACGGCTCCTGGTACGCGGCCTACGCCGACGGCGAGGCGGAGCGGCCCACCGACCGCGCCCGTGAGACCAACTTCTGCGCCTACATCGCCGTCGGCGTCTGGCACCACTACCTCTCCACCGGCGACGACGCCTTCCTGGACCGCATGTGGCCCAGCGTGCTCGCCGCGGTCGAGTTCGTCCTGGAACTCCAGCAGCCGGGCGGGGAGATCGGCTGGAAGCGGGAGGAGGACGGCACGCCCGTCACCGACGCCCTGCTCACCGGCTCCTCCTCCATCTACCAGGCGCTGCGCTGCGCGCTGGCCATCGCCGAGCAGCGTGAAGAGCCGCAGCCCGACTGGGAGTTGGCGCTCGGCCGCCTCGGCCACGCGATACGCCACCACCCCGAGCGCTTCCTGGACA
Organism: Streptomyces sp. UF-297; assembly: GCF_058245575.1. NCBI lineage: Bacteria > Bacillati > Actinomycetota > Actinomycetes > Kitasatosporales > Streptomycetaceae > Streptomyces > Streptomyces sp. UF-297. The sequence goes on from NZ_JBSIBZ010000045.1 coordinate 1,570, forward strand.
AGTCCCGCTACTCCATGGACTGGTACTACCCGGTCCTGGGCGGCGCGCTGCGCGGCACCGAGGCCAAGGCCCGCATCGAGGAGCACTGGGACGCGTTCGTCGTCCCCGGGCTGGGCGTGCGCTGCGTACTGCCCAACCCCTGGGTCACCGGCGGCGAGAGCGCCGAACTGGCCCTGGCGCTGTGGGCGATGGGCGAGTCCGACCGCGCCGTACAGATCCTGAAGTGGATCCAGCACCTGCGCGCCGAGGACGGCATGTACTGGACCGGCTACGTCTTCGAGGACGACGCGGTGTGGCCGCGCGAACTGACCGCCTGGACGGCGGGCTCCCTGCTGCTGGCCGTGGCCGCGCTCGGCGGAGACGAGGCGACCACGGCGGTCTTCGGCGGCGAACGCCTGCCGGAGGGGCTGGCGCCGGACTGCTGCTGAGCGCTCGTCTCAGCGTTCGATGCGGCGGATGCGGGCCGCTATCGCGTGCCCGATCACCAGGTAGAGCAGCGCCGGGATGCCGTAGTTGAGCAGGGTGCGCAGCCAGTCGGTGTCGAAGGTGAACAGGTCGTGCGACCAGCCGGCCAGCCAGCTCGCGGCGTCCTGGATGAAGCTCACCAGGTCGTTGGCGCGGTTGGCGTCCAGCAGGTACATCAGGATCCACAGGCCGAGGATGAGGGCCATGATGTCCGCGATGACGGTCACCACCGTCGCCGCCTGGCTGCTTCCGTAGCGATGTCGTCTGGCCATGCCGTACGGGTAGCCAGGCGGCAGCGGCGCAAACCGGCCGCCGGGCGGCGAACCGGCCCCGGCGCGCCGCCTTGCGCATCCGCACCGGTCCGGGGGGTACGGGCCCCGTACGGACGGTCCCGGATGGCGGGCGCGGTCCGCGCGGGTGAGGCTGCCGGAAGCAGTCCCAGCAAGTGCCCGCCCCGGAGGCCCGCCGTGTCCGCCAGCCGCACCCCGATCCGCCGTGCAGCGGTCGCCCTCGCCCTCGTCGGCGCTCTGAGCGCGGGCGGCGTCGCGTGCAACGACAAGAACGACAAGCGGGCGGCCGGGACGGGGGAGCAGCCCAGTGGCACCAGCTCCGCCGAGCGGCAGAAGTTCGCCAAGACGCGCTTCGTCACCAACGCGGGGCTGGCGGCGGGCGCCACCTACCAGTGGATCGTCAAGCCCTACAAGGCGGGGAAGTTCCAAAAGGGCGCGGACGGACGGAAGTTCGCGCTGGTCAAGGCGGGGCTCGCGGGTGGCTTCACCTACAACCGGCTCAAGGCCGCCCTGGACAACGCCAAGGGCGACCCGCTGCTGGCCAGGGCGGTCGCCCCGCTCGCCGGCGGCATCGACGCGCTCAAGAACCTGGGCGCCAAACTGCGCAAGGGCGAGGCGGGCGGGAGCGACGTCGGCGCCTTCGAGAACGTCATCAACGACGTGAAGGGCGCGGGCAGGAGCGCGGGCGCCGAGGTCACCGACAAGGTGCCCTCGGTCTCACAATTGACGGGCTGAGGGCCCCTGCCGCGTACTACCGTGCGGCCATGACGCTGCGGACCTCGCTCAGCCACGACTACTTCTGCGACCGGATACTCAGCCAGACCGACCAGTTCCGGGAGTCCCTGCGCGGCGCCGACCTGTCGGCGACCGTACCGACCTGCCCCCAGTGGACCCTGCGCGACCTCGCCCGGCATCTGGGCCACGCGCACCGCTGGGTGGGGGCGATCGTGGCGCGCCGGGCCACGGAAGCGGTCCCCGACGACCAGGTCCCCGGCCATCTGGGCCCGGCCACCGAGGACCCCGAGGCGCTGGATGCCTGGCTGGCCGAGGGCGCGCTGGGGGCCGTGCAGGCCCTGCGCGAGGCGGGGCCGGACGCGAAGGTGTGGGCCTGGATGCCCGGCCAGCCGACCTCCTTCTGGTCGCGGCGGATGGCCAACGAGACCGTCGTCCATGGCGCGGACGCGGCCCTGACCGTGGACCACGCCGTGCGCATCGAGCCGGAGCTGGCCGTCGACACCGTGGAGGAGTGGATCCAGCTGGTCGGCCTGCCGCTGATGCGCCGGCTCAACCCCAGGCTCGCCGAACTCCCCGGCCCCGGCCGCTCCCTCCAGCTCCACGCCACCGACACCGACCCCGGCCTGAACGCCGACTGGCACATCGACCTCACCGGCGAGGGCATCACCCACCGCCGTACCCGCGAGCCCGCCGCCGTCACCCTCAGCGGCCCGCTGACCGAGCTCCTCCTGGTCTTCTACCGCCGCCTGCCCCCGGACACCGACCGCGTCGAGGTCAGAGGCGATTACGAACTGCTGGACAAGTGGCTGGAGTTGGTGTCCTTCGGCTGAGGGCGGTCCGGTTCAGGAGTTCAGCTCGGCCAGCACCCGCAGCGTGTGCGGATCGGGCGCGGTGACCAGCAGATCGGTCACCGGCCCTTTGCGCCAGGACTCCAGCCGCTCGGCGATGCGCTCGCGCGGGCCGACCAGGGAGATCTCGTCGGCGAAGGCGTCCGGCACGGCGCGTACCGCCTCGTCCCTGCGCCCGGCCAGGAACAGCTCCTGGACGCGATGAGCCTGCTGTGCGAAGCCCATACGGGCCATCAGGTCGGCGTGGAAGTTCTTGGCGGCGTGCCCCATGCCGCCGATGTAGAAGCCGAGCATCGCCTTGACCGGCAGCAGGCCCTCGGCGACGTCGTCGCAGACCTGGGCGCGGGCCATCGGCGCGATCAGGAAGCCGTCGGGGGCGTCGGCGAGGGAGGGCTCGTAGACCTCGGTGCGCAGCGGTGACCAGTACAGCGGGAGCCAGCCGTCGGCGATACGGGCGGTCTGGGCGATGTTCCTGGGGCCCTCGGCGCCCAGGAGGACGGGCAGGTCGGGGCGCAGCGGGTGGGTGATGGGCCTGAGGGGCTTGCCCAGGCCCACCGCGTCGGCGCCGCGGTAGGGGTGGGGGTGGAAGCGGCCTTCGAGGGCCACCGGGCCCTGCCTGCGCAGGACTTGGCGGACGACCTCGACGTACTCGCGGGTCGCGGTGAGCGGGGAGGCGGGGAAGGGGCGGCCGTACCAGCCCTCCACCACCTGCGGGCCCGACAGGCCCAGGCCCAGCATCATCCGGCCGCCGCAGAGGTGGTCCAGGGTGAGCGCGTGCATCGCGGTGGCCGTGGGGGTGCGGGCGGCCATCTGCGCTATGGCGGTGCCCAGTTTGATACGGGAGGTGTGCGCGGCGAGCCAGGTCAGCGTGGTGAAGGCGTCCGAGCCCCAGGCCTCGGCCGTCCATACGGAGTCGTAGCCCAGCCGCTCCGCCTCCCGGGCCAGTTCGAGGTGGCGGGCGTCGGGGCCGCGGCCCCAGTAGCCGAGCGCCAGACCGAGCCGCATGACGTCCCCTCTCCCGTGCCGTGGACGGTTCTCCCGCGCCGCCACCGCTTCTTGATGGGTCGTCAGATCTGTCCGGCGCCGGCGCGCCGGCCGACTGTACGGGCCGTGGCCGGGGAAGGCAACGGCCCCCCGCCCGAGGGGCGAGGGGCCGTGGAGCTCTCGGCGGGGGGCTCAGCCGCGCTGGATGCCCGTGGTGTCCTGCAGGACGCCGCGGCGGCCGTCCTGGGTCTGCGCGATCAGCGCCTGCCCGCGCTGCTCGACCGCGAGGTACCAGGTGCCGGGCGCCAGCTCGGCGATCGGCGTCGGGGCGCCGCTCTCGTCGTACAGCGGGCGGGTGACCGGCACCGCGAACCAGAACGGGGCGAACTCCGCGGCGGGCGCCGCGCCCTGCTGGCCGCCGGCGGTCCCGCCGCCGGGCTGCTGCTGGGCCTGCTGCGCGCCGTAGGGCTGCTGGGCGCCCTGGGCCGGCTGCTGCTGGGCGCCCGGGTAGCCGTAGCCCTGGCCGGGCTGCTGGCCCTGCGCGCCGGGGTAGCCGTAGCCGCCGCTCTGCGCAGCGCCGTACGGGGAGGGGGTCTGCGGCGCCGGGGCGCCGAGCAGGGCCGGCTTGAGGGCCGGGACGAGCGGCGAGGCCACCGCGGCGCCCGCCAGGATCAGCGCGGCGATCAGACCGAGGATCAGGCCGATGCCGGCGTTCGACCAGCCGATGATCGTCCAGAGCGCGGTCCAGGCCGAGAAGACGGCGAAGGCGACGCCGAACTGGCCCAGGTCCAGGCCGACGATCTTGCGCGGCTGCGGCAGCATCCGGGAGACCACGATCAGTGCGGCGCCGATCACGCCCGCCAGGTAGAGGCTCATCAGCAGGCCCAGCGAGTCCCAGCTGTTGGACGACTCGATCTTGGGCGGGCAGAACTGTCCGACGCAGGGCGGGGCCTCGTACGAACTGAGCTTGAGGAACGAGGCGACGAACAGCACCACCGCTGCTCCGATCACCACGCCGTCGCCTCTAGTGAGGGAGCGGATGTTCACGTAAGGATCCTTTGTCGGTCGTCGGGTGTACGTCGTAGTGGTCGCCGCTGTCGCTCGTACGCGGGGTGCGAGGCGCTGGGATGGGCCCCCATCGTAAAGGGGAACCTATCGCCGAATCCTGTGGGCCGTCCCGTTGGTATCGGCTTGGTATCGGTGACGTATCGGAGGCTGCTGTCACCTGGTCCGTAAGGTCATCGCATCTCCGGTGAGAAGGTCACCGCGGTGCGGTCCGGAAGGGCACTGTTACCCGGGTTGCCCGGCCAAGAAGTCCGTAATGCCCTCGGTGATCCCACGCGCCGCCTTTTGCCGCCACTGCGGATCGGTCAATTGGGCGGCATCTTGGGCATCGCGCATATTGCCGCACTCGATGAACACCTTGGGAACGGTGGACAGGTTGAGGCCGCCGAGATCGGAGCGTACGTCCAGGCCCGTGCCGCCGCCGACGTAATTGGAGGGCGCGCTGCGGGTGACGGCCACGAACCGCCCGGCCAGCCGCTCGCCCAGCTCCCGGGAGGGGCCCACGATCGGCGAGGTGTCCGCCGCGCCCGCCTTGACGAGCGCGGGCAGGATGACGTGGAAGCCGCGGTGCCCGGCGCCCGCGCCGTCGGCGTGCAGGGAGACGGCGGCGTCGGCCCGCGCCTTGTTGCCGATCGCGGCCCGCTCGTCCACGCACGGTCCGTAGGGGCGGTCGCCGTCCTGGGTGAACACGACCTCGGCGCCCTGCTCGGTCAGGAGCGTACGGATGCGGCGTGCCACGTCCAGGGTGAAGGCCGCCTCGGCGTAGCCGTCGTTGGTCGAGGTGCCGGTGGTGTCGCACTCCTTGCGGGCGTTGCCGACGTCCACCTGGCGGGCGATCTCGCGGGTGTGATCGCGGTTGCGGGGGTTGTGGCCGGGGTCGATGAGGACGACCTTGCCCCTCAGCGGGCCGTCGGCGGCGGGCGCCCGGCGGTGCTGCCCCGCCCGCCCGCCGTTCTTGGCGCCGCCCTGGGCCGGGGTGGAGGCGTCCTGGGCCGGGGTGGAGGCGGACGCCGTGGGGGCGGGCGCGGAACTCGGCGTCCGGGCGGCCGGCGGCGAGCTCGCCCCCGGGGCGGGCAGCGCCTTCGGCGACCCGCTGCCCGAGCCCCCCGCCAGGGATGTCCAGATCAGCCAGCCGGCGAAGCAGGCGGGCACCAGGGCCGCCAGGACCAGGGCCACGGTCAGCAGCGGGCGGCGGCGGGAGGGGAAAGTACGGCCGTTCGACACGCCCGCGATGGTAGTGGCGCGGCCCGCGCGATGGGCACACCGCGCGGGCGGGGCGGAGGCGTCCGCCGGGTCAGATGCCGCTGCCGGTACGGCGCAGTACGTGCAGCGAGCGCCGCGCGGCGACCTCGGTGAAGGCGCCGGACTCCAGCGCGCGCCGGTAGATCCGGTACGGGGCCTGCCCGCCGTCCGCCGGGTCGGCGAAGACGTCGTGGATCACCAGCAGGCCGCCGGGCGCGACGTGCGGCGCCCAGCCCTCGTAGTCGGCCGTGGCGTGCTCGTCGGTGTGCCCGCCGTCGACGAAGACCAGGCCGGCCGGGGCGCTCCACAGGGCGGCGACCTGCGGGGAGCGGCCGACGACGGCGATGACGTGGTCCTCCAGGCCGGCGGCGTGCAGGGTGCGGCGGAAGGAGGGGAGGGTGTCCATCCGGCCCACCTCGGGGTCCACGACGGCCGGGTCGTGGTACTCCCAGCCCGGCTGCTGCTCCTCGCTGCCGCGGTGGTGGTCGACGGTGACGGCCGTGACGCCCGCCTCCCGCGCGGCGGCGGCCAGCAGGATCGTGGACCGGCCGCAGTACGTGCCGACCTCGACGAGCGGCAGCCCCAGCTCCGCCGCCCGGGCCGCGGCCTCGTACAGGGCCAGGCCCTCGTCCACGGGCATAAAGCCCTTGGCCGCCTCGAATGCGGCGAGTATCTCCGGCTTGGGCGCGGCGGTCATCGGGATTCCTCCTGGTCGTACGGGTCGTACGTAGCGGGCTCATAGTGGCGCATGGGCCGGTGGCCGTCGCATACGGGGTGGCGGTTGCGGCACGGATTTCGGTGAAAGGCGTTCTGGCCGGGCAGCGGGAAAGGAACGGGCGCACGGGGGAAATTTCCCGGTGCGCGGGCCGGTGGGGCCGGTGGAAATAGCGGAGTGTTCCCGCGGTCTTCCTCTGCCCTTCCTCCGGCCTTCCTTCGGCCCGCACTTGACCTTCCCTCCTACTGGAACGTGTTCTAGTCTGCCCGCGCCGGTCGCGGAATCGCGCCGGAGCGAGGGGAGAGGGTTCGGGATGAAGGCGTACATCGTCGGTGTCGGGATGACGAAGTTCGAGAAGCCCGAGACGCGCGAGTGGCAGTACTGGGACATGGCGAAGGAGGCGGGGGGCAAGGCCCTGGCCGACGCCGGGATCGCCTACGCGGACGTCGAGCAGGTGCCGGTCGGCTACTGCTACCAGGCCTCGACGGCCGGTCAGCGGGCCGTCTACGAACTGGGCCTGACCGGCGTCCCCGTCTACAACGTCAACAACAACTGCGCGACCGGCGCGACCGCGCTGATGATGGCCCGCCAGTTCGTCGCCGGCGGTCTGAGCGACTGCGTACTGGCGCTGGGCTTCGAGAAGATGAAGAGGGGCGCGCTGGGCGGCGGCTCCGCCGGTGAGGACTTCGCCGCCTCCCCGGTCGCCCGCCACTACGGCGTGATGGCCGCCCGCCACGGCTTCGAGATGACCCCGCCCACCGCCCAGATCTTCGGCAACGCCGCCCGCGAGCACATGGAGCGGTACGGCACCACCGAGGCGCAGCTCGCGGCGGTCGGCGCCAAGAACCACCGGCACTCGGCCGACAACCCCTACGCCCAGTTCCAGGAGATCCACTGCGTCCAGGAGATCCTCGACGCCAAGACCATCCACCGCCCGCTCACCAAGCTCCAGTGCTCGCCGACCTCCGACGGCTCGGCCGCCGTCGTCGTCGCCTCCGAGCGCTTCGTACGCGAACACGGCCTCCAGGAGCGGGCGGTTCAGATCGCGGCGCAGGCCATGACCACCGACACCGAGGACTCCTTCGCCTCCGGGAGCTGCATCGACGCCGTCGGCCTGCCGATGTCGCGCCAGGCCGCCCGGCAGGTGTACGAGGCGAGCGGGCTCGGCATCGAGGACGTGGACGTGATCGAGCTGCACGACTGCTTCTCCGTCAACGAGCTGCTGACCTATGAGGCGCTGGGGATGTGCGCGCCGGGCGGCTCGGGCGAGCTCGTCGAGGAGGGCGCCACCACCCACGGCGGGCGCTGGGTGGTCAACCCGTCCGGCGGGCTGATCTCCAAGGGGCACCCGCTGGGCGCGACCGGCCTGGCGCAGGCCGCCGAGCTGGTGTGGCAGCTGCGCGGCGAGGCGGGCGCACGCCAGGTGCCCGGCGCCCGCACCGCCCTCGCCCACAACATCGGCCTGGGCGGCGCCGCGGTGGTGACGATGCTGCGCAGGTCTTAGGGCGTCGCCGGGCGGGCCGGGGTTCGCGCACGCGCCCCCCGGACGTCTGAGTCCTAGGACTGTTGGCCGAGGCGGTCGTACGACAGCTCGGTCCTAGGACTCTTGCCAGATGGCCTGTGCATCGATATACCGATGCGGCGCTCGCGGGCCGGATGCGAGCATGGCGCCCATGCCCTCGACCGCTACGCCCACCGCCCTGCCCGCACCGTCCCGCCGCAGACCCTCGCCCGCCTGGCTCGTCACCCTCCTGGTGTGCGCGGGGCAGTTCCTCGTCGTCCTGGACGTCTCCGTCGTCAACGTGGCGCTGCCGTCCATGCGCGGCAGCCTGGGGCTGAGCGAGCTGGGTCTGCAGTGGGTGGTCAACGCCTATGTGATCACCTTCGCCGGATTCATGCTGCTCGGCGGGCGGGCCGCGGACATCTTCGGGCGCAAGCGAATATTCGTGGTCGGGCTCGCGCTGTTCACGGTGGCGAGCCTGGGCGGCGGACTGGCCCAGGAGCCCTGGCAGTTGATCGCCGCGCGCACCGTCCAGGGCATAGGGGCCGCGGTGCTCTCCCCGGCCTCCCTGACCATCCTGACCACCTCCTTCCCGGCCGGGCCCGCCCGCACCCGGGCCATCGCCACCTGGACGGCGGTCGGCGCGGGCGGCGGCGCGGTGGGCGGCCTGGTCGGCGGTGTGCTCACCGAACTCCTCTCCTGGCGCTGGGTGCTGCTGATCAATGTGCCGATCGGCGCGCTGGTGCTGGCCGGAGCGGTGCGGTGGCTCACCGAGAGCCGCCAGGGCGACGGCAGGCGCCTGGACGTCCCCGGCGCGCTGCTGGTGACCGGCGGCCTGGGCCTGGTGGCGTACGGCATCGTGCACAGCGAGTCCAACGGCTGGGCCTCGGCGGGCGTGTGGGTGCCGCTGGGGGCGGGGCTGCTGGTGCTGGCGGCCTTCCTGGCGGTCGAGGCCCGTACGAAGGCGCCGCTGATCCCGCTGAAGCTGTTCCGGGTGCGATCGGTGTGGTCGGCGAACGCGACGATGGTGCTCTCCGGCGCCGCCATGTTCTCCATGTGGTACTTCCTCTCGCTTTACATGCAAAAGACCCTCCACTACTCGCCCCTCCAGTCCGGGCTGGCCTTCATCCCGCACTCCCTGAGCATCGTGATCGGCTCGAAGATCGCCCCGCGGCTGATGACCCACGTCGGGCCCAAGACCCTCGCCGTCCTCGGCGCGCTGATCTCCGCGTCCGGCACGCTCTGGCAGAGCACGATGACCGCCCACGGCACCTTCGCCGGCACGATCCTGGGCCCCGGCATCCTGATGGCCTTCGGCGCGGGCCTGATGGCCACGCCGGTCGCCTCGCTCGGCACCTCCGGCGCCGCCCACTGCGACCAGGGGCTGGTCTCCGGACTGATCAACACCTCCCGCCAGATGGGCGGGGCGCTGGGCCTGTCCGTCCTCTCCACGGTCGCCGCATCGGCGGCCGCCGCCGGCGGTGACGGCCTGGAGGCGCTCGCCCACGGCTACGGCATGGCCTTCCGCGTCGGCACCTGCATCCTCCTCGGCAGCGTCCTGATGATGCTCCTCGCCCTGCCCCGCCGTCAGGAGGATGCCGCGCATGCCCGAGACGACGCCTGACGCGCCCGTGTCCCGGTCCGGTACGGGGACGCCGCCGCCCGGTGCGCAACAGCCGCCCGAGACACGCCCGTTCGCCTCCACGGGGCGCCGCGTCCTGGTCAGCGGGGCCTCGCGCGGGCTGGGGCGGGCGCTGGCCCGGGCCTTCGCCGAGAACGGCGACCGGGTCGCGGTGCACTACGGGACGCGGCGGTCCGAGGCCGAGAAGACCCTGGCCGCGCTCGCCGGTACGGGGCATGTGCTGCTGGGCGCGGATGTCGCGGACCCGGCGGGGGCCGACGGGCTGGTCCGCGGCGCCGTCGCCGAACTGGGCGGCATCGACGTCCTGGTGAACAACGCCGCCGTCAACACCCCGCACCCGCCGGCGACCACGCCGTACGCCGAGTGGACCGCCGCCTGGGAGCAGCATGTCGCGGTCAATCTGCTGGGCACGGCCTACCTCAGCCACGGCGCCGCGCGGCGGATGATCGAGCAGGGCGGCGGCGGGAGGATCGTCAACATCGGCTCGCGCGGCGCCTTCCGCGGCGAACCGGACCACCCCGCCTACGGTGCGACCAAGGCGGCGGTGCACGCGCTGGGCCAGTCCCTGGCGGTGGCGCTGGCCCCGTACGGCATCGCGGTGGCGTCCGTGGCGCCCGGTTTCATCGACACCGACCGGGTCGCGCACCGCCTCACCGGCGAGGAGGGCCGGGCGATCCGCGGGCAGAGCCCGTTCGGGCGGGTGGCCGCGCCGGAGGAGATCGCGGCGGCGGTGTGCTGGCTGGCGTCCCCGCAGGCCCAGTGGAGCTCGGGGACCGTACTCGATGTCAACGGGGCCTCGTACCTGAGGACTTGAGCCCGGTTTCCGCCTTGTCGGCCGGTGCCGGTGGTGCCACCGTCGGCGGCATGACGAACATCCCTGCGGACCTTTCGTACACCAAGGATCATGAATGGGCCCGTGCCAAACGCGGGCGGCTCACCGTCGGCATCACCGATTACGCCCAGCGGCAGCTCGGCGACATCGTCTACGCCGAACTGCCCAAGCTGGGGGAGCGGCTGCAGGCCGGTGAGCCGTTCGGCTCCCTGGAGTCGGTCAAGGCCGTCAGTGAGGTCTATATGCCGGTGTCCGGCTCGGTGATCGCGGTCAACGGCGCGCTGAACGACGCCCCGGAGCAGGTCAACGAGGAGCCGTACGAGGGCGGCTGGCTGATCGTGGTCGAACCGGACCCCGACGCACGGCGCGAGGGCCTGCTCACCGCCACGGAGTACGAGAACTACCTCAAGGAGGGGGCCGACGGCTGACCCGGAGGAACCGGGCGGGCGGCCCCGCCCCGCCGCCCTACAGCCAGCCGTTCTGGCGGGCCGCCCGCACCGCCTCCATGCGGTTGCGGGTGCCCGTCTTGCCGATCGCCGCCGAGAGGTAGTTGCGCACCGTCGCCTGCGACAGGTGCAGCTTGCCCGCGATATCGGCGACCGTCGCGCCGTCCACCGCCGCGCTGAGCACATCACGCTCGCGCTGGGTGAGCGGATTGGGCCCCGCGCTCAGCGCGGCGGCCGCCAGCCCCGGGTCGATGACCTGCTCCCCGGCCAGCACGCGCCGGATCGCCGCGGCCAGGTCCTCCACCGGGCCGTCCTTGACCAGGAACCCGCAGGCGCCCGCCTCCATCGCCCGGCGCAGATAGCCCGGCCTGCCGAACGTCGTGACGATCAGCACCTTGCACGAGGGCAGTTCGTCGCGCAGCTCGGCGGCGGCGTCCAGCCCGCTGCGGCCGGGGAGTTCGATGTCCAGCAGCGCGATGTCGGGCCGCACCTCCAGCGCCTTGCCGACGACCTCGTCGCCCGCCGCGACCTGCGCGACGACCTCCATGTCCGCTTCCAGGTTGAGCAGCAGCGCCAGCGCGCCCCGCATCATTCCCTGGTCCTCGGCCAACAGGACCCTGATCACCCGGTCATCTCCTCCGTCTGCGCGGTCGTCGCCGTGTCCTCCGTGTCCACGGGAAGCTCGGCCACGACGCGGAAGCCGCGCCTGCCGTCCGGCCCGCAGTCCAGGGTGCCGCCGGCCGCGGCCAGCCGCTCGGCCAGGCCCTTCAGGCCCGTGCCGCCGGTCGGGGCGCTGCCCGCGGCCGTGCCGGAGGCCTCGGAGGCAGAGCGTACGTGACCGCGGCCGTCGTCCGTGATCGTCAGGCGCACCCGGTCGGTGGTGGCGCGCACCTCGATCTCGCAGCGGGTGGCCGCGCTGTGCCGGACGGCGTTGGTGACGCCCTCGCGGACGACCCAGCCGAGCAGCGCCCCGGCCTGCGGCGGCAGCGGCGGGCCCGACTGCCGTACCACCGGCTCGATCCCGGCGGCCTCCAGCGCCGAGCGGGCCCGGTCCAGCTCCGTTGCCAGGCTGCCCTCGCGGTAGCCCGTGACGGCCTCGCGGATCTCGGTCAGCGCCTGGCGCCCCACCGCTTCGATGTCGGAGACCTGGGTGAGCGCCGCGTCCAGGTCGCGGGGCGCCAGGCGCCGGGCGGCCTCGGCCTTGACCACCACCACCGACAGGGTGTGGCCCAGCAGGTCGTGCAGGTCCCGGGAGAAGCGCAGCCGCTCCTTCTCCACGGCGGTGCGGGCGAGTTCCTGGCGGGTGTCGCGGAGTTTGCCGATGGCCTCGAAGAGGCTGAGGATCGTGGAGGTCACCATCCCGGAGATGAAGGTGCCGTAACCGATCGTCATGGCGTCCCAGGCGTCGGTGCCCGCTTCGTGGCCGGTGATCAGTCCGGCGGAGGCGCTGACGGTCACCAGCACCACGGCCAGGGGTTTGCCGCGCAGGACCGTGCCCGCGGCGAGCGAGAGCAGCGGGAAGAACAGCCGCCAGTTGTCGCCGTAGCCGATGGCGACGGCGTAGGTCACGCCCGCCAGGGCGGCGAGCTGGTAGTACGGCAGGCGGCCGCACTTCAGGTGGGGCTTGAAGGCGGAGACGACCACCGTGATGTAGAGGCTGTTGAAGGTCAGCAGGGCCAGGCCCGCGATCCAGGGGTTGCCCGACTTGCCCTGGACGAGGTTGGAGAACGCGCCCATGCCCATGAGCAGCCAGGGCAGGAAGGCGACCGGGCCCGGGCCCCTGTTCTTGTGCTTCTCCTGCCCGCCCTCGACCCACTCCTCGATCCTGGAGTCCTGCATGGCTCGCCTGGTTTTCACTGCCCTCGCCGTTCCGATCATGCCGTTCGTGCCGCTCGACGGTACGCGTACACCGCGTACCCGGCGAAAACGCACAGCCACACGGAGGCGGGTGTCCGCCGCGGCAGTGAGGCCGGCCACCGGGGGAAGGCCTCGGGCGAGTCGTTCGCCGCCATGCCTCAGACGCTACGCACACCGCGCCGGCCTCGGCAGATACGAATGTGGGCGGTCCACCGGGACACATGTCACGGTCGGCACCGACGCCCCGGCCCCCGCCCCCGTATCCATCTGATGGTCCGTCAGAGGTCTTCCGGGGCGTCGGCGGATCGGCTATACATGGCCCATCGGCTAGAACGCGTTCTACAGACGCCCGCCGGGCGCCCGCCGGAGCGCGGACCGGCCGACCCGATACGACCCCGGCGCGGGCGACGGTGCGGACGGCCGGGCCGGGGTCTTCCTCCACGGCGAAGGAGCACCACCCCCATGCCCATCGACGCCGCCAAGGCCACCTCCGCCGAGCCGCGGACCACCGAACTCGCCTGGGGCCACAAGGACGTTCAGCTCTACCACCTCGGCATCGGCGCGGGCGCCGCCACCCCCGCCCGCCCGCATGCGGCCACCGACCCCGCCGAACTCCGCTACACCCTGGAGAGCCGGCTGCACGTCCTGCCCAGCTTCGCCACCGTCGCCGGCGGCGGCATGGCCCTGGCGGGCGGCCTGTCCGCGCCCGGCATCGACGTCGATCTCGCCAAGGTCCTGCACGGCGGCCAGAAGGTCACCACGCATCGCGCCGTCCCCGTCGAGGGCCGCGCCGTCCAGACCTCCACCGTCCCGGCCGTCTACGACAAGGGCAAGGCCGCCGTCATCGTGCTGCGCTCCGAAGTGGCCGACGACGACGGCCCGTTGTGGACCTGCGACACCCAGATCTTCGTACGCGGCGAGGGCGGCTTCGGCGGCGAGCGCGGCCCCTCCGACCGTCTCGAACTCCCCGACCGCGCCCCCGACCGCACCCTCGAACGCCACATCCGCCCCGACCAGGCCCTCCTGTACCGCCTCTCCGGCGACTGGAACCCGCTGCACGCCGACCCCGAGTTCGCCGCGCTCGCCGGCTTCGACCGGCCGATCCTGCACGGCCTGTGCACCTACGGCGTCACCCTCAAGGCGGTCGTGGACGAGATCCTGGACGGCGAGGTCGCGCGCGTGCGCTCGTACGCCACGCGCTTCGCCGGGGTCGTCTATCCGGGCGAGACGCTGCGGATCAGCGCGTGGCGCGAGCCGGGCCGGGTGCAGGTGTCGGTGACGTCCGTGGAGCGGGCGGAGGCCCCCGTACTGGCCGACACGGTGGTCGAGCACAACTAGGGCGCTTCTGACGGATCTTCGCGGCCCGAGGGAGCGAACGCGACCCGGCAGCCGCTCGTCCTCGAACGCCGGACGGGCCGACTATTGAGAGGAGCCGCGCCATGCGCGCAGCCGTACTGCACGAGACAGGGCAGGACAAGCTCGAAGTGCTCGACGACGTCGAGGCGGTGGGGTTCGGGCCCGGCAAGGTCAGGATCCGGATGCGGGCGACCGGGCTGTGCCACTCCGACCTCTCGGCGATGAGCGGCGTGCTGCCGCAGCCCGCCCCCTTCGTCCCCGGGCACGAGGGCGCGGGCGAGATCGCCGACGTCGGCGACGGGGTGAGGGGCCTGGCGCGCGGCGACCGCGTCCTGCTGTGCTGGCTGCCCGCCTGCGGGGCGTGTCCGTCCTGCCGGCGCGGCCAGACCCATCTGTGCCTGGCGGGCTTCATGAACGCCGGCACCCCCAACTTCAAGCGCCCCACCGGCGACCTCTTCGGCTTCGCGGGCACCGGCACCTTCGCCGAGGAGATCGTGGTCGGCGCCGGCTGCGCGGTCCCGATACCGGACGACGTCCCGTACGAGATCGCCGCCCTCGTCGGCTGCGGCGTCACCACCGGACTCGGCGCGGCCCTGAACACCGCCCGGGTGGAGGCCGGTTCGTCGGTCGCCGTCATCGGCTGCGGGGGAGTGGGCATCTCCACCATCCAGGGCGCGCGGGTCTCGGGCGCGGCCCAGATCGTCGCCGTCGACCCGGTCGCCTCCCGCCGCGAGGCCGCGCTGCGCTTCGGCGCCACCGAAGCCGTGGACCCCGGCGGACTCGCCGATGCCAAGCAGCGGATCACCGCGGGCGAGGGCTTCGACTACGTCTTCGAGGTGGTCGGCACGTCCGCCACCGCCCGCACCGCGTACGAGACCACCCGCCGCGGCGGCACGCTCTGCGTGGTCGGCGCCGGAGCCGTGGACGACCACTTCCAGGTCAACATGTTCGAGCTGTTCTTCGACGAGAAGCGCATCCTGCCGTCCCTGTACGGCGGCGGCGACGCGCTGCGTTCCTACGAGCGGGCCATCGCCCTGTGGCGCGCGGGCCGCATCGACCTCGAAGGGCTGATCACCCACCGCGTCCAGCTCGCCGAGATCAACGACGCGCTCGGCCAGATGCGCAGCGGCGAGGCCCTGCGCACCTGCATCACCCTGTGAGGACCTACCCCAGGCGCGCCGTCGGCGAGGCGTCCTTGCCGGCGCGCCAACCACCTGCGCTTTCCCGGGAGTACGGATGACACTGCACGGCAAGACGGCCATCGTCACCGGCGCGGGCCGCGGCCTGGGCCGCGCCGAGGCGATCGAACTCGCCCGCCTCGGCGCCCGGGTGGTCGTCAACGACCTCGGGCAGCCGGGCCGAGGGGGGTCCCCCCTGCTCGATCGGAGCCGAGAGCTCGGGGAAGGCTCCGGCGAGGCCTCGGCCACCCCCGCCGAGGAGGTGGCGGCCGAGATCCGCGCGGCGGGCGGCGAGGCCACCGCGCACCTCGGCGACATCGCCGACCACGAACAGGCCCGCGCGCTGGTCCGGTTGGCGCTGGAGACCTACGGCTCGCTGGACATTCTGGTCAACAACGCCGGAATCCTGCGCGACCGCATGATCTTCTCCATGACCGAGGACGAGTGGGACTCGGTGATACGGGTCCACCTCAAAGGCCACTTCAACACCACCCACTTCGCCGCCGCCCACTGGCGCGAGCAGTCCAAGGCGGCGGGCGGCCCGGTCTACGGCCGGATCGTGAACACCTCCTCCGAGGCCTTCCTCGCGGGCTCGGCCGGACAGCCCAACTACGCCGCGGCCAAAGGCGCAATCGTCGGCCTGACCACCTCCACAGCCCTCGCCCTCGCCAAGTACGGCGTGACCGTCAACGCGATCTGCCCGCGCGCCCGCACCCGTATGACCGAGGACGTCTTCGCCGGATTCGAGCTGCCCGAGGAGGGGCAGCTGGACCCGCTCGCGCCCGAGCACGTCGCCCCGCTCGTCGGCTATCTGGCCTCGCCCGCCGCCGCCCGCGTCAACGGACAGCTGCTGGTCGTGCACGGCGGCATGGTCGCCGTCGTCGAACGCCCCAGGGTGGCGGCCAAGTTCGACACCGCCAAGGAGGCCTTCACCTACGAGGAGCTGGACGGGCTGCTCACGCCGTACTACGCCGAGCGCCCGCCGAACGAGACCTTCGGCGCCGCGGAGGTGCTGGGCCTGAAGAAGGGCTGACCGGTACGGAAAACACCACGAGCGCCCTCCCGCCGGATGCGGAAGGGCGCTCGGTGTGCTGCGGACCGGCTCAGGCGACCCGGGTCTGTTCCGGGCGGCGGTGCCGTCCGTGCACGGACTGTTCCGCGTCGTCCGGCGCTGCCGGACCGCGGTGCTTCCCGGCGCCCGCGGCCTCACCGGCCAGGTCGGGCACCGCTCCCCGCGCCTCCGGCAGGGGCGCCCCCAGCGGCCGCGCCTCGGTCGTCGTGGTTCGGGCTTCGGACATGGAAAGAGTCACTCCGTCAGATCGCTTACAGCTGTACGCGTCGGGACACCCGCGGCATCACCGTCGGTGGCCGGGTCAACCGGCTGCGTAGCCCCGCGGAATTCTAACGGGGTGCCACATTCCGCTCCACGGCACCTCCGCCCCGTACCGCGCACACGCTCCCCGGCTCCTGGGCCCCTGCCGCGTACAGCTCCCCGCGCCCTCCCCTACGCCGCTCAGCGAGCCGCCAACGGGGCCTGCTGCAACGGCACCGGCCGGCACGGCTGAGGACGCGACGGATCGCCGGGAGGTTCCGCCGCGGCGTCCTGCGGTGATTCCGGCGCGCCGTCCGGCTGCGCGCCGCAGGTGTCCTCGTCCGCCGAACGCTCCTCGTCCGTCGCGGAGTTGGGGGCGGCCGCGGCGTCCGGCGCGGGGCCCGGCTCCGGTGGCAGCACCAGCCGCGCCACCCCGCACGGCACCGCCGGCGTCGCGTACGGCAGCCGCAGCTCGCCCTGTGCCGTCCACAGCCCGGCGCCCGCCAGCCACCCCGGCGGCGCGGGGAACTGCCGCAACCGCCGCTCCTGCGGCCGCCACACGCCCAGCCAGGTCCCGCCCTGCGCGTCGATACGGAAGGCGACCGCGCAGCTCTCCGGCGACAGCGGCTGCCCCGGCTGGGCCGCGAAGGGCGTCAGCAGCGCACCGCGGCGCACCACGCCCGGCTCCGGCTCCTCGGGGGCCGAACTCAAGTCCCGCAGGCACTCGGGGAAGCGCACCGGCAGCGCGCTGCCCAGCACCCCCCAGCCCAGCCGGGGCCGTCCCGGCGCGTCCGAGCGCAGCACCAGCAGCCCGCTGTCCGGATCGGCCAGCAGCAGCCGGTCGTTGCTCTCCTCGGTGATCTGCAGCAGCGGGCTGACCTCGCCGCCGCGCTCCAGGTCCACCACCACCGTCTTGGTCCGCCCCGCCAGCTCCCGGTCCAGCGCCAGCAGCCGGCCGCCGCGGTCCAGCCAGACGCCGCCCGTGCAGCGCCCCGGCACCTCCGCCATGTGCTCGGGGCCGAAGCTCCCGCCGGCCACCAGCCACACCGCGGTGGAGCGCTCGCCGGGCGCCAGCGCGTAGGCGAGCGTCCCGCCCGGCGCGGGCGGCAGCAGGTTCAGCTCCGCCGACTCCACGGCGCCCAGCGGGAGTTCGCCGGTCCCCGGGCCCGTGGGGTACAGCAGGCTCAGCGTGAACCGCTCCGCGACCCTGCGCCTGATGAGCACCCGCCCGTCGGCCAGCGGCAGCAGCGTGCTGTCCGGCTCCTCGGGCTGTCCTGCGGGCAGCGGTACGGCGTACGGCTCCGGGCCGCCCATCGTCCAGCGCTCCGGGAACCAGTTCCCGCTGTCCGCGTGCCGGGCCAGCCGGGCGGCGTAGGAACCGTCGGCGGCAATCGTCAGCGCGGGGGGCCGAGTGGTACCGAGCGCCGCGGCGTCCTCGGTGACACAAGCCGTCATCGAGTCGTCACCTCCTGTTGATGCGACCCGAAGCTAGTTTTTGCGATTCCGGACGGTCGTCGCGAGTTGCGGCACTTCACGCATAAGGGTGGCCGTTGTCCGATTCGCCTGCGCTTGAGGGGGTGGTTGTGCTTCGCGTAGCGGGGGTGCTTAAAGTTAGGTACCCCTAAGTTTGTTTGGAGTACGTGATGTCCCCACGCCGCCGCGGCACCGCCGCCGTAGCCCTCGCCGTCGCCGGCGCGCTGTCCCTCGCGGCCTGCGGCGGCTCGGACTCCGACGGGAAGAAGAACGAGAACGGCGCGGGCTCCAAGGCCGTCGCCCAGGGCGGCAAGGACTTCGGCAAGGCCGCCGAAGAGACCGCGAAGATGGGTACGGACGCCAAGCGCGGCCAGTTCCCGCGCACGATCCGGCAGGCGATGGGGCAGACCGAGCTGAAGGCCGCCCCCAAGCGCGTGGTCGTCCTGGACGTCGGCGAGCTCGACAACGTCGTCTCGCTCGGCATCAAGCCCGTCGGCTACGCGAACGCCGACGCCGACGGCGGCATCCCGGACTACCTGAAGAAGGCCGCCGGCGACCCCAAGAGCGTCGGCACGATCAACAACCTCAACCTTGAGGCGATCAAGAACCTCGAACCCGACCTGATCCTGGGCAGCAAGCTGCGCGCCGAGAAGCAGTACGCCGCGCTCTCCAAGATCGCCCCCACCGTCTTCTCCATCCGCCCGGGCTTTACGTGGAAGGAGAACTACCTCCTCAACGCCGCCGCCCTGGACCGCACCGACGAGGCCAGGGCCAAGCTCGCCGCGTACGGGAAGAAGGCCGAGAAGCTCGGCGAGGACGTCGGCCCCCAGAAGCCGACGATCACGATGCTGCGCTACATGCCGCAGTTCACGCGCCTGTACGCCCAGCAGTCCTTCATCGGCACCATCCTCAAGGACGCCGGCCTGCCGCGCCCCAAGAACCAGCAGGTCAACGACCTCGCCGTGGAGATCAGCCCGGAGAACATCAAGCAGGCCGACGCGGACTGGATCTTCACCGGCGTCTACGGCGACCCCCAGAAGGTCAAGGCCAAGCGGGACACCGCCGAGCAGAACCCGCTGTGGAAGAACCTCAAGGCGGTCAAGGACGGCCACGCCAAGGACGTGAAGGACGAGACCTGGTACCTGGGCCTGGGCGTGACGGCCGCCGACAGCGTCCTGGACGACCTCCGCGGCTTCCTGGTGAAGTAGCGGCTCGTCATGGGGGCACGGGTGGGAGGTAACCTTCCCTCCGTGCCCGCACTGTCTGAAGTCCTCGCCGCGCTCGACGCCCTGTGGCCCCCTGAGCGGGCCGAACAGTGGGACGCCGTCGGCACGGTCTGCGGAGACCCCGACGCCCCGGTGAGCCGGGTCCTGTTCGCCGTGGACCCCGTCCAGGAGATCGCCGACGAAGCCGTACGGCTCGGCGCCGACCTCCTGGTCACCCACCACCCGCTGTATCTGCGCGGTACGACGACGGTCTCCGCGGCCACCTTCAAGGGCCGGGTCGTGCACACCCTGATCAAGAACGACATCGCCCTGCACGTCGCGCACACCAACGCCGACACCGCCGACCCCGGCGTCTCCGACGCCCTGGCCGGCGCCCTGGACCTGCGGGTGGTGGCCCCTCTGGTCCCCGACCCGAGCGACCCGGCGGGCCGCAGGGGCCTGGGCAGGATCTGCGAGCTGCCCCGTGCCATGACGCTCGCCGAGTTCGGCACGTACGCCGCCGAGCGCCTGCCCGCCACCGCGCAGGGCATCCGCGTCGCCGGCGACGTGGAGCGCACCGTCCGCCGCGTCGCCGTCTCCGGCGGCTCGGGCGACAGCCTCTTCGCGGACGTACGGGCCGCCGAGGTGGACGCCTTCCTCACCGCCGACCTGCGCCACCACCCCGTCTCGGAGGCGACGCAGAGGCCCGGCCCCGGCCTGGTCGACGCCGCGCACTGGGCCACCGAATGGCCCTGGTGCGAGCAGGCCGCCGCCCAGCTGGAGGCGGTCTCCGACCGCCACGGCTGGGACCTGCGCGTCCACGTCTCCACGACCGTCACCGACCCCTGGACCGCCCACGCGGCGTCCTCGAACCCCAACTAATCAACAGGAGCCCCACGCTGAACGCCGCGCCCGCAGACCAGATCCGCCTTCTCGAGGTCCAGGCCCTCGACGTACGGCTCACGCAGCTCGCGCACAAGCGCAAGAACCTGCCCGAGCACGCCGAGATCCAGACCCTGGAGGGCGACCTCCTCCAGCAGCGCGACCTGCTGGTGGCCGCGCAGACCGAGGAGAGCGACACCTCCCGCGAGCAGACCAAGGCCGAGCAGGACGTGGACCAGGTGCGCCAGCGCTCCGCCCGCGACCAGCAGCGCCTGGACTCCGGCGCGGTCACCTCCCCCAAGGACCTGGAGAACCTCCAGAAGGAGATCGCCTCGCTGGCCAAGCGCCAGGGCGACCTGGAGGACGTCGTCCTGGAGGTCATGGAGCGCCGCGAGTCCGCCCAGGAGCGGGTCGCCGAGCTGACCGGCCGCGTCGGCGCCATCCAGGCCAAGGTCGACGACGCCACCGCGCGCCGCGACGCCGCCTTCGCGGAGATCGACGCCGAGGTCGGCACGGTCACCAAGGAGCGCGAGCTGACCGCCGCCGACATCCCCGCCGACCTCCTGGCGCTCTACAACAAGCTGCGCGAGAAGCAGGGCGGCCTCGGCGCGGCCCGCCTCTTCCAGCGGCGCTGCGAGGGCTGCCGCCTGGAGCTGGACATCACCGAGCTGAACGAGGTGCGGGCGGCCGCCGCCGACAAGGTCGTGCGCTGCGAGAACTGCAGCCGCATCCTGGTGCGTACGCCCGACTCGGGTCTGTAGGCCGTGGCGCGTACGTTCGTCGTCGAGGCCGACGGCGGGTCCCGGGGCAACCCGGGACCCGCGGGCTACGGCGCGGTCGTGATCGAGGCGGCGACCGGCGAGACGCTCGCCGAGGCCGCCGAGTACATCGGCACCGCCACGAACAACGTCGCCGAGTACAAGGGCCTGGTGGCAGGACTGCGCGCGGCCCACGCCCTCGACCCCGAGGCGCGGATCACGGTCCGGATGGACTCCAAGCTCGTCGTCGAGCAGATGTCGGGCCGCTGGAAGATCAAGCACCCGGACATGAAGCCGCTGGCCGCCGAGGCCCGGTCCGTCCACCCGCCCGCGCAGGTCACCTACGAGTGGATCCCGCGCGAGAAGAACAAGCACGCCGACCGGCTCGCCAACGAGGCCATGGACGCGGGCAAGCAGGGCAAGCAGTGGGAGCCGCGCGACTCCCGGGCCGGGCTGGAGGCCGCGGCGGGGCACAGCGCCGCGGCCGTCGCCGACGAGGCGGCGCTCGCGGCGGAGGAGGCGGCTCGCACGGCACCGCCGGTCGGCTGGGCCGCGCCCGCCGACCTCGGCGCCCCCACCACCTTCGTCCTGCTGCGGCACGGCGAGACCGCGCTGACCCCGCACAAGCGCTTCTCCGGCAGCGGCGGCTCGGACCCCGAGCTCTCCGCCGCCGGCCGCCGCCAGGCCGAGGCGGTCGCCGCCGCTCTCGCCGCCCGCGGCACGGTCCAGGCCGTGGTCAGCTCGCCGCTGGCGCGCTGCCGCCAGACCGCCGAGGCGGTCGCCTCCCGGCTCGGTTCGCAGGTCCGTGTCGAGGAGGGGCTGCGCGAGACGGACTTCGGGGCGTGGGAGGGCCTGACCTTCGCCGAGGTGCAGGAGCGCTTCCCGGCCGACCTTCAGGCCTGGCTCGGCTCGGCCAAGGCCGCGCCCACCGGCGGCGGCGAGTCCTTCGCCGCGGTCGCCCGCCGCGTCGCCCTGACCCGCGACAAGCTGCTGGCGCGCTACGCGGGCAAGACGGTCCTGCTGGTCACGCACGTCACCCCGGTCAAGACCCTGGTACGCCTCGCGCTGGGCGCCCCGCCGGAGTCGCTGTTCCGCATGGAGCTTTCGGCCGCTTCGCTGTCGGCCGTGGCGTACTACTCCGACGGCAATGCGTCGGTGCGGCTGCTGAACGACACGGCGCATCTGCGGTAGGCGGCCGCCGTATTCCGCGGTCCTGCGGCCGCGTCGTCCGTACACGCCGGACAGGCCGGTGTCCTCGAACCTGTCCGGCGTCGGCATGATCCAGCCCGGGTGGGGCTGGCCGGGATCGATTCCTTGTGCGTATCCATATGGTTGCATAGCGTCACCGGCGTACCAGGCGCACCGTACGCCGCCCCCCCCGTTGCGTGCGGTGAATTCCGCATGCCCTTATGGAGGTTGCGACATGACGAGCCAGTGGGAGCCCGTAGAGACAGCGCCGGCCATCGCCGAGGCGAACCGCAAGGTGATCGAGACCATCCCGTCGAGCGACGAGGACTTCGCGGACGCCAACCGCGGTCTGCTGGCCGTCCCGGACATCCCCTTCATCCCGGCCCGCAAGAAGGGCGACGAGCCGGTCTGGGACTTCGCCGGCTACGACTTCCTGCGCGACGGCGACGAGCGCGCCCCGGACCCGGTGAACGCGAGCCTGTGGCGCCAGGGTCAACTCACCTCCGTCGCCGGGCTGTTCCAGGTCACCTCCGGTCCGCGCGGTGCCATCTACCAGGTCCGCGGCTACGACCTCTCCAACATGACGATCATCGAGGGCGACACCGGCATCATCGTCCTGGACCCGCTGGCCTGCTACGAGACCGCGCAGCACGCGCTCAAGCTCTACCGCGACAACGTGGGCAACAAGCCGATCGTCGGCATCATCTACACCCACAGCCACGTCGACCACTTCGGCGGCGTCCGCGGCCTGTTCGCCGAGAAGAACGATGTCGTCCCCGACATGCCCATCATCGCGCCCGACGGCTTCCTGGAGCACGCGGTCAGCGAGAACGTCTACGCGGGCCCGGCCATGGGCCGCCGCGCGGAGTACATGTACGCCGCCAAGCTGGACAAGTCCCCCTACGGGCAGGTCGGTTCGGGCCTCGGCCTGACCATCTCCACCGGCGAGGTCACCCTCCTCGCGCCGACCGTCAGCATCGGCGACGCCGACAACGGCCCCGTCAAGCGGGAGGACTGGTCCGAGAAGGACGTCATCCCCTGGCGCCCCGGCCTGTACCGCCAGATCATCGACGGCGTACGCATGGTCATCCAGCTCACGCCCGGCACCGAGGCCCCGGCGGAGATGAACCTCTACTTCCCGGAGCTGCGCACCCTGTGCGCGGCCGAGAACGCCACCCACACCCTGCACAACCTCGTCACCCTGCGCGGCGCCCAGGTGCGCGACGCCCACGCCTGGTCCAAGTACCTCACCGAGGCCATCCAGACCTTCGGCGAGCACACCGACGTCGAATTCGCCTCCCACCACTGGCCGTTGTGGGGCCAGGAGAAGATCGTCGAGTACCTCAGCGTGCAGCGCGACGTGTACGCCTACCTCAACGACCAGGCGCTGCGCCTGATCAACGTGGGCAAGAACGGCCTGGAGATCGCCGAGGAGCTCCAGCTCCCCAAGTCGCTGGCCGACCACTGGTACACCCGCGGCTACTACGGCTCGGTCAGCCACGACCTCAAGGCCGTCTACCAGCGCTACATGGGCTGGTTCGACGGCAACCCGGCCCACCTGTGGACCTACCCGCAGGCCGAGGCGGGCCGGCGGTACGTCGAGGCCATCGGCGGCGTCCAGGCCGTACAGAGCGTGGCGCAGGCGGCGTACGACAGCGGCGACTACCGCTGGACGGCCGAGCTGCTCAACCACGTCGTCTTCGGCTACCCCGCCGAGAACGAGGAGGCCAAGAAGCTCCAGTACAAGGCGCTGACGCAGCTCGGCTACGGCTCCGAGAACGGCACCTGGCGCGACTTCTACCTCACCGGCGCGTGGGAGCTGGCCAACGGCGTGCAGCCCCGGGCCAACCAGGAGGCCGGTGACCTGGTCAACAGCCTCAGCCTGGAGCAGTACTTCGCCGCCCTGGCGCGCAGCATCGACGGGCCGAAGGCGGGCGCGGAGCAGTCCGCGCCGATCGTGCTCCAGTGGCGGATCACCGGCGCGACCGACCAGCTCTGCACCACGGTCCTGCGCAACGGTGTGCTGGTCTACGTACCCGGCAAGGACCTCTTCGCGGGCACCCCGGACCTCACCCTCAAGCTCTCCCGTGAGGTGCTGAACCGGCTGCTCCTCAAGGGCCCGGACTTCCCGCGGAACTTCGACGACGCCGTCGCCAACAAGGAGATCGAGATCGTGGACGGGGAGCAGAGCGCCGCCGACACGGTGTTCTCCTACCTGACCGCGTCCGACCCGAAGTTCCCGCTCGTGGCGCCGAACGTCACCGGCGCGTAAGGGAAACGAGCGCGGGGTCCGGGGGATGTGCCCCCTGGGCCCCGCGCCGTCGCGCCTCAGCCCAACTGCGCCGCCTCGCGCGCCAGTTGCTCCACCCGGCCCCAGTCCTTGGCGCGCAGCGCGTCGGCCGGCAGCATCCACGTACCGCCCACGCAGCCGACGTTGGGCAGTGCGAGGTAGGCGGGCGCCGAGGCCAGGCCGATGCCGCCGGTCGGGCAGAAGCGGGCCCGGGGGAGCGGCGAGGCGAGGGACTTGAGGTAGGCCGTGCCGCCCGCCGCCTCCGCGGGGAAGAACTTCATCTCCGTGACGCCCTCGCCCAGCAGCGTCACCACCTCCGAGGCCGTCGAGACGCCGGGCAAAAACGGCACCCCGGATGCCTGCATCGCCGCCAGCAGCGTCGGCGACCAGCCCGGGCTCACCAGGAAGCGGGAGCCGGCCGCCACCGACGCGTCCACGTGCTCGGGCGTCAGGACCGTACCCGCGCCGACGACCGCGTCCGGGACCGCCTCGGCGATCGCCCGGATCGCGTCCAGGGCCGCGGGCGTGCGCAGCGTCACCTCGATCGCGGGCAGCCCGCCGGCCACCAGGGCGCGGGCGAGCGGTAC
The DNA here is from genome assembly GCF_058245575.1 of Streptomyces sp. UF-297. Lineage (NCBI taxonomy): Bacteria > Bacillati > Actinomycetota > Actinomycetes > Kitasatosporales > Streptomycetaceae > Streptomyces > Streptomyces sp. UF-297. The sequence continues at coordinate 26,421 of NZ_JBSIBZ010000045.1, forward strand.
GGCGTCGGCGGCGTCCTCGATGACGACGACGGGGATGACGGGGGCCAGGCCCAGGACGGAGGGGAGGGCGGCGGGGGCGGCAGCGTTAGTCACGCCGCCCATAGTGCGCCCGGCTTCACGTCATGCGCAACGGGCGTTGCGCATGACGCAATGCGCCGCCGCTGTCGGCTCAGAGCTCGGTCACGATCACATCGATCGCCCACGCCTTGCCGCCCTTCGCGGGCGCCTCGGCCTCCACCGCGTACCCCAGCCCGCGCAGCGCCTCCACCAATTCCGCGGGGGAGCCCGGCTCCAGGCCCGCCGTCAGCAGGTCCCGGACCATGCGTCCCTTGGTGGCCTTGTTGAAGTGACTCACCACCGAGCGCTTCTCCACCCCGTTCACGATCTTCGACTGGAGCACCCGCACCGTCGCCGTGCGCTCGGCGACCTCGCCCTTGGGCTTCCACGCCGTCGCGTACGCCGCCGAGCGCAGATCCAGCACCAGTCCCTCGGCCGCGGCCTGCGGCAGCACCTCGGCCATCGGCGCCCGCCAGTACGCGCCCAGCGCCCCCAGCCCCGGCAGCTTCACCCCCATCGAGCAGCGGTAGGAGGGGATCCGGTCCCCGATCCGCACCGCGCCCCACAGCCCGGAGAACACCAGCAGCGAGCGCCCGGCCAGCTTCTTCGCCTTGGCGTCCAGGGACCCCAGGCCCAGCGCGTCGTACAGCACGCCCGTGTAGATCTCCCCGGCGGGCCGCGTACCGGCCGTCCGCAGCCCGGCGTTCTTGGCGATCTCGCCCTTCAGGCCGTCGCTGAGCCCCAGCACCTCCTGCGCCTTCGTCTCGTCCGCCGCACACAGCTCGACCAGCTCCGCCAGCACCTCGGCGCGCGCCGCCGCCAGCCCCGGCAGCGACAGCGAGTCCACATCCAGCGGGCTCCCGGCCCCGGAGGCGGCCTTCCCCTCGGACGGCGGCAGCAGCACGAGCACGGTGTTCTCCTTCACGTTCACAGCAGTACGGCGGACCCGACGGGTACGGCCCCCCCGAAAGCCTAGGCCGTACCAGGAGCCACTCCCGCCCGCCGCTTGCCGCGCCCCCGCGGCGCCGCGGCCATACGCTCGACACCATGCCCCGTCGCCATATGCATGTGACCGACGCAGCCGAGGCACCGCTGCGCGCCGCGCTGCGCGAACTCCGCCGGGACCTCGAACTCCCCGAGGACTTTCCCGCCGGGGCCCGGCAGGAGGCCGAGCGCGCGGCCCGCGAGCCGCGCCTGCCCTCCCACGACGCCACCGACATCCCGCTGTTCACCATCGACCCGCCCGACTCGATGGACCTGGACCAGGCGATGTTCCTGTCCCGGCGGGCGGGCGGCGGCTACCGCGTGCACTACGCCATCGCCGATGTCGCGGCCTTCGTCACCCCGGGCGGGGACCTGGACGCCGAGGCGCACCGCCGCGTGACGACCCTGTACTTCCCCGACGAGCGCGTCCCGCTGCACCCCGACACCCTCGGCGAGGGCGCCGCCAGCCTGCTGCCCGACCGGGACCGCCCCGCCGTCCTGTGGCAGCTCGACCTCGACGCGGACGGCGCGCTCATCGCCACGGACCTGCGCCGGGCCCTCGTACGCTCCCGGGCCAAGCTCGACTACGCGGGCGTCCAGCGCGCCATCGACTCCGAGACCGCCGAGGAACCGCTCAGCCTGCTGCGCGAGATCGGCAGACTGCGCGAGGAGCGGGAGGCGGCCCGCGGCGGCATCTCCCTCAACGTCCCCGAGCAGGAGATCGCCAAGAGCGCCGAGGGCGGCCCGGCAGGCGGCTACACCCTCGAATACCGCGCCCCGCTGCCCGCCGACGGCTGGAACGCCCAGATCTCGCTGCTCACCGGCATGGCCGCCGCCGACCTCATGCTCGACTGCGGCACCGGCATCCTGCGCACGCTCCCCACCGCCCCCGACGGCGCGGTCGCCCGCCTGCACCTGGCCGCCCGCGCGCTGGGCATCGACTGGCCGCCGCACACCTCCTACGCCGCCCTCGTGCGCACCCTGGACCCCCGGCACGCCGCGCACGCCGCCTTCCTCCAGGAGTGCACCACGCTGCTGCGCGGCGCCGGATACACCGTCTTCGACGGCACCGCGCCACCCCCGGCCGAGGCCCTGCACGCCGCCGTCGCCGCCCCGTACGCGCACGCCACCGCGCCCCTGCGGCGGCTGGCCGACCGCTACACCTCCGAGGTGTGCCTGGCCGCCGCTGCCGGCACCCCGGTGCCCGACTGGGTGCGTACGGCACTGCCCGGGCTCCCCAAGGAGATGGAGGCGGGCGGCCGGCGCGCCAACCAGGTCGAGCGCGCCTGCGTGGATCTGGTCGAGGCGGCCCTGATGCGCGGCCGGATCGGCGAGACCTTCGAGGGTTACGTCGTCGACGTCCAGGACGGCAAGCCGCGCCAGGGCACGGTCCACATCGAGGACCCGGCGGTGATCGGCCGCATCGAGGCCGCTCCCGAGGACCCGCCGCTGCCGCTGGGCGAGCGCCTGCGCGTCCGCCTCACCGCGGCCGAACCGGGCCGCGACCCGGTCCGCTTCGCTCCCGCCTGACGCCCCGCTCGTCGCCCGTTCGCGGGTGGCGGCCCGACGGCTGTACGGCGCGGGCCTCCCCGTCCGCGACCGTTCCCGTGGCCGTCCCCGCGGCCGCCTCCTCCACCGCCTTCTTGATCAGGGCGACCGCGGCCCGTGCCTCGTCCGCGTGGAAGCGGACCGTACGGACCTGCTCCGGCTCGCCCAGCAGCCGCACCACCGTGACCGGTTCGCACAGCTCGACGGTGATGTCGGTCTGCGAGGCGATGGGCAGCTCCAGCACACCCTCCCGCGCGGCCGCCCGCGCACCCGCCTTGTCCAGCTTGGGAAAGCGCAGGTCGTAGCGGACCGAGGCGATCCGCTCCAGCGGTATCCACACCTCGAACTGGGCGCTCCTGCGGACCCGCAGCCCGTCCGGGGCCAGGACGTGCGGCCGGGTCACCGCCGCGGCCTGGAAGCCCAGCACCATCAGCAGCGTGTAGAGATCCAGTACGAACACCACCAGCCGCACCGTCGGCGCCCCCGCCAGCATGAAGTGCAGCCCGACCGTCTCCACCAGGCACACGAAGCCCAGCCCGTACAGCGTCGAGGCCTGCGCCCGCGCGTACCCGATCATCCGGTCCCCGGGCCGCACCCCGTACCGCCGCCGCCCCACCCACAGGACCAGGCTCGCCAGCCACCGCCTCTCGTGCGCGGCCAGCCGCCCCACCACCGAGCTCACTGCCCCATCCCCTTCTCCCCCTGCATCTCCATCACCAGGCGCAGCGCCTGCCGCACCGCCTCCGCCTGGGCCGGTGCGAAGTCCGCGAACAGCGCCTGGACGAACCCGCCGCCCGCCTCCGCGTCCTGCGCCTTCGCCGCCTGACCGCCCTGCCTGCCGATCTGCTGCACCAAGTCCTGCGGAAGGCACTCGGCCAGCGCCCAGGCCGCCTCCGCCACCCGCGGATCGTCCGTCGCCGCCTGGGCCAGCTCGTCCAGCAGCTCATAGACCTCGTACGTACGCTGCACGGCCTGCGGCGTCGCCAGGGACTGGCGCAGCAGCGAGGTCACCCACTCCCGCTGCCCGGCGTCCATGCTCGACTCCAGCAGCGCCAGCACCTGGCGGTCCTTGGCCGCCATCGCGGGCTCCGGACCCGGCAGCGCGGCCTGGATCCGCCCCATCTCCGCGAAGAACGCGGCCAGTTGCGCGGACACCAGCCCCTCGGACGGCAGCCCGCCGTGCTCCTTGGCCTGCCGCAGCACCTGGGCCAGCCGGGCCCGCCGCGCCCGGATCGCCTCCTCCTGGCGCGCCAGGTCCGCGTCCAGTTCGGCGAGCACCTCCTCCAGCTCCCGCCCGGCGTCCTCGGCCATCACATCGCGCACCTCGTCCAGCCCGAGCCCCAGCTCGGCCAGCCGGCGCACCCGCGCCAGCGCCACCGCGTCGCGCAGCCCGTACTCCCGGTACCCGTTGGCCCGCCGCTCCGGCTCCGGCAGCAGCCCCAGGTGGTGGTAGTGCCGCACGGTCCGCGTACTGACCCCGGCCAGCGCCGCCAGCTCCCCGATCCTCATGAGCCCATTCCGATTCTCATGCCCTCACGCCTTCGCGTCCGGTCCCCATGAGCCCAAGTAGAAACGTTGCCGCTACGACAAGGTCAAGGCCCGCCCACCAGGCCAGGTAGCATGGTCGACACGGCGGACGAGCCGGCCGGACGGCCGCGTGGGGTTCTTGACGAGCCCCCCGAGGAACGTCCGGGCTCCACAGGGCAGGGTGGTGGGTAACGCCCACCCGGGGTGACCCGCGGGACAGTGCCACAGAAAACAGACCGCCGGGGGCTTCGGCTCCCGGTAAGGGTGAAACGGTGGTGTAAGAGACCACCAGCCTCCGAGGTGACTCGGAGGGCTAGGTAAACCCCACCCGGAGCAAGGTCAAGAGGGGCCGTTTCACGACGGCCCTGCGCGGACGACCGAGGGCTGCCCGCCCGAGTCCGCGGGTAGACCGCACGAGGCTGTCGGCAACGGCAGCCCTAGATGGATGGCCGTCTCCCTCCGGCCGCAAGGCCCGGAGGCGACAAAACCCGGCGTACAGGCCGACTCGTCCGCCCCCATGGCCCTGACCAGGCAAAACACTCTGGCCGGGGCCACTTCGCGTCACATGACGCCTCCCTCCCCCACCTGCGGTTTTCCCGCGAGTTCCCGCGCGATTGTGCACTGGTTGTGCACTGGTTGTGCACGCCGTCCCCTGGGGCATCGGGGCGCGCCAGCGGGCCGTGAACCGGTCGCGGCCGGGAGCCCCCGGCACTGGACCCAGAACATGCGACCGGGGGAAGCCGCATGTCAGCACGGGGCCGCTGGCGGTCCGGGCCGTCATCGGGTTGCAGCGGCAGACCGCTTGGCTGGGAGCAAGGGGGCGCAGGTTCGAAATCCTGTAGTCCCGACGGTGCAACGCAGGCAGGGGCCCATCTACGGGTGGGCCCCACCTATTTCCGGGAACCCTCGCCCCCACTCCCCCGACTCGGTCGACTCCTCCCCCTGCCCCGCACCGACGCCTGCTCCGGGAGCATCACCGGGCCGTTCCCCACTCCTCGAAGTGTGTTACTCGGCGCGCCCCCCTTCCGCCTCCAGTAATAGCCGCCCCGGAACCCGTGTTCCCACCGCACACCGACCGCCACTCTGCCCGTTCCGCCAAGTCGTGAACGCGCACAATGCTCTGTGGCAGGTAAGCAGCTCTGCTGCGTTTCACCGGTGGGGCCCCGGCAGCCTCCTACGGCTACCCCTTAACCGCGCCCATCGCGCCATCGGAGCCCGTTGTGGGCTCTCTGGCGTTGCTCGGTGATGGGGTGCCAGGATCGTGGGAGTTCAATTCGGAGGGGGGGCTTGTGCCAATAGCCCACGCCTTAACTCGCTATCAACCGAATTTATTCTAGGCTTTACGTAGCCTTTTGGCTACTGATGATGAGGAAATTGCTGATGACGTCAGCTCCGGTCCACACATGTAGCTCACGCCCGCTCGGCCGCTGAGTAGCGTTGCAGCTGAGCTAGCCTCCGCACAGGCAGCGTCGTGTCCCCGGCGGTTGGGGACGCCGTAACCTCCTCTTCCCCCACTGAAGATGGAGAGAGGGACACAATCTGCGGGAGCGCCGGGCCGCAGGTTCGCGTCCTGGGCGGGGGATTCGGGGCATGGAACGCACGGAACGGCGTCTCGGTAAGGGACGACCGATGGGGGCGCTACCGGTCGCGGAGTACCACCGGCCCCCGGCAACAAGGTGGAGCCGGGGGTGAAGCCGCTCTCCGTCCGCTTCAAGGAGAGCGCCTCTCGCCTCGACCGCTTCTACCGGATCTGCTCCATGAGCCGGGACATCACCGAGCGCTGCGCCGACCTAGAGGAAAGGCGTCGCGACATCGCCTTCTTCAGCGAGGTCCGCGGTTGGATGATCAAACTGGACACCGCCGAGCGCGACGCGACAGGCCAACCGGTCGCCACCGAGGTCCGTATCTACCTCGAACAGCTCGCCGCCTCCGTCGTCGATGCCGACGAGATCACCGATCTGTACGACCAGGCCGGCATAGGCCGCCTCGACATCACCCGCCTCAACGAAGCCCAGCTCCGCAAGATGGAGAACTCCGAGACCCCGCATCTGGTCGCCGAAGCGCTGCGCCGCATCATCCAGGAGAAGATGCGCGAGGTTACCAAGCACAACATCGTCCGCCACGATAGTTTCGCCGAGCGCCTCGACGACCTGATGCGGCGCTACATGCTCCAGCAACTCACCAGCGCCCAGGTGATCGCCGAACTCGCCGCTATGATCCAGGAAGTTCTGGCGGAAGCAGATCGAGGAGACCGCTTCGACCCGCCACTGAGCCCCGCAGAACTCGCCTTCTACGACGCCGTCGCCCACCGCGACATGGCAGAGCTTATGGCTGGCGGCGACGAGACCCTGGCCAAGATCGCTCGAGCGCTCGTCGCGGACATCCGCAAGAACCTGTCCGTCGACTGGCTCTCCCGTGAACCCGTGCGTGCCAAGCTCCGTACCCGGATCCGCCGGGTCCTGGCCAAGTTCGACTACCCACCGAAGGAAGAGGAAGAGGCGATCAAGCTGATCCTCAAGCAGATGGAGACCTTCGCACGGGAGTGGGCGCCTCAGGCGTAACAGGCGGCACGGGCCTGATCGGCTCACTTCATGGTCAGGCAGCTGGCCTCGTGCTCCAAGGAAGGAATCAAGCCCAGCCACCCGACGCGTCATTACGACCTTGCCGGAGGCTATTGGCTAGGCAGCCAGCCGAGTTGGACCAGTGGCGTGCCGCGTTTGCGGGTGACGTAGTGAGCGCGACCGGGGGGCATGGGGTGGGCGCGGGTCGTGCCCAGGATGTCGCCTTCGTTGGGGTCGCCGGAGAGGATCAGACCCTGGGCGCCGAGTTCTTTGAGGCGTTGGAGGACGGGTTCGAAGAGGGCGCGGGAGATGCCGGCGGTGGTGCGGGTGATGACGAAGTGGATGCCGGTGTCGCGGGCGTAGGGGAGTTTGTCGGTGAGGGGGGAGAGGGGGTTGTTGGTGCTGGTGGCGATGAGGTCGTAGTCGTCGAGGAGGACGAAGAAGCGGGGGCCGGTCCACCAGCTGCGGTCGCGGAGTTGTTGGGGGGTGGTGTCGGGGGTGGGTTCGCGGCGTTGCATGAGGGCGGCGAGGGCGGTCATGTGGGTGGTGAGGGTGGCGTCGGTGGGGGCGTATTCGAGGAGGTGGGAGGAGGGGATGGCGTCGAGGAGGGTGCGGCGGTAGTCGCCGACGACGATTTTGGCTTCGTCGGGGGTGTAGCGTTCGGCGATTTTGTGGGCGATGTGGCGCAGGGTGGCGGTCTTGCCGGATTCGCTTTCGCCGAAGATGAGGAGGAAGGGGTCGGTTTCGAAGTCGACGTAGACGGGGGCGAGGTGGGTTTCGTCGAGGCCGAGGGGGATGCCGCGGTCGGGGTGGTCGGCGCCGTTGGGGAGTTGGTGGGCGGGGACCTTGTGGGGCAGGAGGCGGACGGCGGGGGCGGGTGGGCCGGACCAGGCCGCGGCGGCGGTGCGGATGAAGTCGGTGGTGGCGTCGGCGAGGTCGTCGGTGGTGTGGGTGGAGTCGGTGCGCGGTAGCGCGGCCATGAAGTGGAGTTTGGTGGGGGTCTGGCCGCGGCCGGGGACGCCGGGTGGGACGTTGGCGGCGACTCTGCGGTCGAACTCGGAGTCCATGGGGTCGGGGAGACGCAGTTCGAGGCGGCCGAGGAGTTGGTCCTTGAGGGCGGCGCGGACCTCCATGTGGCGGGAGGCGGTGAGGATGACGTGGATGCCGAAGCCGAGGCCGCGGGAGGCGATGTCGGTGACGACGGGTTCGAGGAGTTCGTATTCGTCCTTGAAGGGGCCCCAGCCGTCGATGAGGAGGAAGACGTCGCCCCAGGGCTGGTCGGGGAGTTGGCATTCGGCGCGGCGTCGGCGGTAGGTGGCGATGGTGTCGATGGACTGGGCGCGGAAGTATTCCTCGCGGCGGGCCAGGATGCCGGCGACCTCGGCGATGGTGCGGCGGATGCGTTCGGGGTCGAGGCGGGAGGCGACGGAGCCGACGTGCGGGAGGTCGGTCATGGAGCTGAGGGCACCGCCGCCGAAGTCGAGGCCGTAGAACTGGACTTCGGCGGGTGTGTGGGTGAGGGCGAAGGCGCCGATGAGGGAGCGCAGCAGGGTGGACTTGCCGGATTGGGGGCCGCCGATGATCAGGAGGTGGCCGGTGGCTCCGGAGAAGTCGTGGTAGAGGATTTCGCGGCGCTGTTCGAAGGGCTTGTCGACCAGGCCGAGGGGGACGGTGAGTTTGCCTTCGAGGTGGTAGGTGGCGGCGTGCAGGCCGCGCTCTGGGGTGGTGGCCAGGGTGGGGAGGAGTTGGTCGAGGGCGGGGGCCTTGTCCAGGGGCGGGAGCCAGACCTGGTGGGCGGCCGGGCCCTGGCCTTCGAGGCGGCGGACGATGACGTCCAGGACGGTGTCGGCGAGCCCGTCGTCAGTTGAGGGTTCGGCAGCGGGGGTGTCCGGGGACGGGGGGATGTAGGTGATGGGGACGGCGGGGGCGGTGAAGAGGGCGGCGCGGCGTGCGAGGGGGAGCGGGCCTTCTTCGGTGCGGTGGGTGCCGGTGTGGTGCGTACCGGAGACGTAGGCGGCCTTGAAGCGGGTCATCTCGTCCGTACCGAACTTGAGGTAGCCGGAGCCGGGGACGGAGGGGAGGTGGTAGGCGTCGGGGACGCCCAGGGCGACGCGGGATTCGGCGCCGGAGAAGGTGCGCAGGCCGATGCGGTAGGAGAGGTAGGTGTCCAGGCCGCGCAGGCGTCCTTCTTCCAGGCGCTGGGAGGCGAGGAGGAGGTGGACACCGAGGGACCGGCCGATGCGGCCGATCTGGATGAACATCTCGATGAAGTCGGGCTTGGCGGTGAGCAGTTCGCTGAATTCGTCGATGACGATGACGAGGGAGGCGAGCGGGGTAAGGGCGTGGCCGGCGGCGCGGGCCTTTTCGTAGTCGTGGATGTTGGCGAAGTTGCCTGCGCGGCGCAGGAGTTCCTGGCGGCGTTGGAGTTCGCCGCGTAGGGAGTCGCCCATGCGGTCGACCAGGGAGAGGTCGTCGGCGAGGTTGGTGATGACGGCGGCGACGTGGGGGAGGTCGGTCATGCCGGCGAAGGTGGCGCCGCCCTTGAAGTCGGCCAGGACGAAGTTGAGGGTTTCGGAGGAGTGGGTGACCGCCAGGCCCAGGACCAGGGTGCGCAGGAGTTCGGACTTACCGGAGCCGGTGGCGCCGACGCACAGGCCGTGCGGGCCCATGCCGTTCTGGGCGGCTTCCTTGAGGTCGAGCATGACGGGCTGGCCGGCCTCGTCGATGCCGATGGGGACGCGGAGGCGTTCGGCCTGGGAGCGGGGGCGCCAGGTGCGGGCGACCTCGATGGCGGCCGGGTCGCCGAGGTCGAGGAGGTCGGTGAAGTCCAGGTTGGCGAGGAGGGGTTCGCCTTCGTCGTGGACGTCGATGCGGAGGGGGGCGAGTTGGCGGGCGAGGGTGTCGGCGCGTTCGAGGGAGAGGGTGTCGGGGGTGCCGTCGTAGCGGGAGACGGCGGACTGAAGGCGCAGGCGGGCGGGGTGGGCACCGGTTGCGGGGTGGACCTGTACGGCCAGGCCGCCGCGGGGCTCGTCCAGGTCGCCGGAGATGACTTCGATGACGGTGACGCCTTGTAGGCCTTCGGGGGTGGCGAAGGCGGAGTCCGCGGGGACCATGCCGCCGTCCAGGACGAGGACGAGGTGCGGCTGGTCGAGGAGGGGGGCGGCGTCGCGGCTGAAGCGGGGGCGGTCGGAAAGGTGGTCGGCGAGGAGGGTTTCGAGTTCGGTGAGGTCGTCGGCGAAGAGGCGGCGGGTGCCGGCGCCGTCCAGGGAGCTGGGCAGTTGGGTGTGCGGCAGCCATTTCGTCCACTCCCAGCGCTCGATGGCTCCGGGGGCGGCGACGACGGCGACCATGAGGTCCTGGGGCGAGTGCAGGGTGACGAGTTGGCCGATCAGGGCCCGTGCCGTGCCGTGGGCGGAGGCGGGGTCGCCGGAGACGGTGACGTGGTAGAAGGCGCGCAGCGAGACGGCGACCGGCATGTGCGGCAGCGAGCCGTGGGTGGTCAGGAAGCGCTGCATGACGCCCGCGGTGAGCGGTTCGAGTTCGTCGACGGGTGCGGTGTCGGGGGCGATGAGCGGGGTGGCGAGCTGCTGGGTGCCCAGGCCGATGCGGGCCTGGCCGAAGTCCGCATCGCCGATGCGCCGCTCCCACACGCGGGTGCCTTCGGCGACGACCGACCAGAGCTGGTCGGGGGCGGGGTGGAGGTAGTGCTGGGCGTTGCGCTGAGCCGTTGCCGTACGGCGGATCCGGCGGCGGGTCTGGGCCAAGTACTTGAGGTAGTCACGGCGACTTTGCGCCATTTCCCCCTGCGTACCGCGGCGATAGCGGACCACCTGGGCGACGACCATGCCGATTGTTGAAACGAGCATTAGCGCGCCCATGATGCGCATGAAGCCGGGCATCCCCGGCATGAAGAAGAACACCACCGACGAGCCCATGCCGATCATCGGCAGGAGCTGCATCAGCACGCCCTCCTGCTGCCCGCGCGGCAGTTCCGGTGGCGCTTCGAGCCGCAGCTCGTCACTGGGAACGTCCGGCGGAAGCGCCCGCGGCGGGCGCTTGACGACGATCTGACTCACCGCGCACCAATCCCTCGGTTCCCTCACGTGCGGGAATCCCTTGATACGGGCAGGCGCATTTCGTACCCATCGCCTTCTGGCGACGGCGCCCCCCGCGCCAGGCGATCCTACTGCCGACTAATGTGACTGGTGGGGGAAGGGTTTCGTGGCACGGCCGGCCTGACCCGCATCGGACGGGAACAGGGGGACGAGAAGTTGAGTACGAGCGTGGGCACCGGCTTTCGCAGGGTCGCTGTGGTCGCCCCCGACAGCCGTATCGATGTGGCCCTGCCCGAGAACATCCCGGTCTCCGACATCTACCCTCAGATCCTGCGGCTGACCGGCCAGACTCAGCCCCCGGACGCACCGACCGGCTACTACCTCTTCCGCGGCGACGGCACCGCCCTGGACAGCTCCCGCACCCTCGCCGACCAGCGGGTGGTGGACGGTGAGATGCTCCACCTGCGGCCCTTCGCACAATCGCTGCCACCGGCCGTCTTTGATGATGTCTCCGACGCCGTGGCCTCCGCCGTCACGCGCGATCGGCGGCTGTGGAACGACGGCATGCTGCGCGGGGCGGGTCTGGCCGGAGTCGGCGTGCTGCTGGTCCTTCTCGCCTTCGTGCTGTGGAGCGCCGATCCCGTACGGCACGACGTGCACAGCCTGCCCGGCATCGTCGCCGGTACGGCCGGGCTGCTGCTGGCCGCGCTCGCGGGCGTACGGGCACGGGTCTACCGCGACCAGCCGTCCGCCGTCGCCCTCGGCCTGGGATCGCTGCCGATCGTGCTGTGCGCGGGCTCGGGAATTATCGGCCCGGACGCCGGACAAGGGGCAGGGCGGCTGCAGTTCCTGCTGGGGTGCATTGCCGTACTGGTTGTCTCCGTCGGGCTGGTCGCGCTGTCGCCGCAGGGCGATGCGCCGTTCATCGCTGCGGTGTTTGTCGCCGCGGTCGGCACCGTCGCGGCCTTCCTCGCCATCATCACCGAGGCAACGGCAACTCAGGCCGCGGGTGTCTGTATCCCTGCGGCCATCGGCCTCATGGCCTTCCTGCCCGGACTCTCCACGCGCCTGGCCCGGCTGCCCATCGGCTATGTGACGCCGCGAAGCCTGGCCGAGCGGGATGCGGAGACGGACCCCAGCGGTACGGATCCCCTCGGGCCGGAAGCTGTCGACGAGCAGCGCATCGCGGCACAGGCCCGCCGCGGCCACGAGTTGCTCTTCGGGCTGCTCGGCGGCTGCTGCGTGGTCGTCGTCGCAGCGGCAGGCGTCCTTGGATTCTCGGCCTCGATGTGGGCTCAGCTCCTTGCCCTGGCGGCCGGTCTGGCGACGCTGTTGCGTGCCCGGCTCTTCCGCTACACAGCGCAGGTTGTGTGCACGCTCGTCGCGGGGCTCGGCGCGCTGGTGCTGCTCGTACTGGGCATGGCCGTCCATCCGCCGACCAGAGCGCTTACCGACTTCCTCGCGGGTGACCGTGCCCGGATGGACTTTCACACGCTGTGGCTGGCGCTCGCCCTCGTCGGCGGAGTGGCGCTGCTGACGTTGGTGGCGCTCACCGTCCCGAAGCGAGGTCTCACTCCGTTCTGGGGACGTGCCCTCGACCTCACCGACGGGCTGCTTCTGCTGTCCCTGATGCCGCTGTGCCTGGCAGTCCTGGACCTGTACAGCCGGGCGCGCAGCATGACCAGTGGGTGAGAGCCGGTGACGTACGGGGCGCGGTGACCAGCAACTCCTGGCCTCTGTACGGCGAGAGTGACGGACGAACGGCAAAGTGCCGGATAGGCCCACCGGCGGCAGTGTTCGGGGCCGGGGAAGACGAGACCGAATATCCGAATAGTCGAATTAGCGGTCGCAGGGGGAAGCGCAGCACCATGGCATCACGGCGGGACGAGCTCAACGGCTACACCTTCGCCAAGAAGCGGCTGGTGGCTGCCTTTTTGCAGCCCTCACCGGATCGTACGGACGAAGGCGCCCCAAGCCCCCTGCGCGCCGTACTCCCCGGCCTGGTCATCGCCGCACTCATCCTGGCGGGATTCGGCGCCTGGGGCATGTTCCGGCCCAAGGCCCCCAAGGGCTGGGACAAGCCCGGCCAACACGTCATCGTCGGCAGCAAATCCGCCACCCTGTACGTCGTCCTCAACACCGGGGGCAAGCGGCAACTGCACCCCGTACTCAACATGGCCTCCGCCCGACTGCTGCTGAAAACCGAGCAGTTCAACCTTCTCAAGGTCGACGAGAACGAGCTCGACAACGGGAAGATCCCGCACGGGCCAACCCTCGGCATTCCGTACGCACCGGACCGTATCCCGGAAGCCAAGGAGGCGGAAAAGCGCAAACGCTGGGCGGTCTGCGAGCAGCCGGGGAGCAACGGCAAGTCCGTACAGAAAGCGACGTTCCTCCTCGCCGACCGCGACGCGGAAAAGGTAGAGGGCCCGGGTCGACTCCACGGCGGCCAGGTGCTCTACGTCCAAGAGACCGGCGGCGCCGAGGGCGCGCGCTATCTGATCGACCCCAAGGGCACCAAATACCTCATCAATGGCGGCCGCGACACAGAACTCCTGCTGCGCGCGCTGGTGGGCAGCAGACAGCCACAGCAGGTCACCAAGGACTGGCTGGCCACCTTCCACGACGGAACACCGATCCAATTCCCCGCCCTTCAAGGGACGGTTGGCCAACCGGCCGGCATCAAGGGACTCGGCGCGCGAGAGAACCGCGTCGGCATGGTGCTGCGCGCCACCACCGGCGCTGGAGCCCAGCAGTACGTCGTCCTGCAGGGCAAGGTGGTCCCGGTCTCGGACTTCGTCGCCCGGCTCCTTCTCTTCTCCCAGCAGACAGCCCAGCTGGAACAGCGCAACCGGCCCACCGAGGTGGACGCACAGTCCTTCACCCCGCAGACCGAGAATCTCTTCGCGGAGAAGGAATGGCCGCAGGCGGTTGCCGAGCAGGCCAATACGGCCACGGCCCAGGGAAACCGCGACACGGTGTGCAGCGTGCTGCGCGACGTATCCAAAACCGGCGGCACGGAACTCAGTACATGGGCCGGGACAAGCTACCCGCAGCAGGTCGTCAATGGTGGCACCAGCGCCTACGTCACCCCCGGAACGGGCCTTTTCTACAAGCAGATCCAGGCCGGAGACGTGAACTCGGGTGCGACCTTCCTGGTGACGGACACGGGGCTGCGGTACGGCGTCCAGGCGAACAACGACAGCAGCGCGAAGCAGTCCGGCATCGGAGCGGACGATACGTCGCCAGACGGCGGCAAGGACAAGCAGCAGGGCACGAAGAAGCAGCAGGAGTCCCACCAGGCGCAGATCCTGCTCGGGTACAAGGACATCAAGCCCGTACTGGTGCCGGCGAACTGGTCGACGTTCCTGCCGATGGGACCGCGGCTGGACACCAAGGCCGCCCGGCAGCCGCAGGGCTCGTAAGGAACGGGGGACCCACAGGTGGGGAGGAAACGCACTGCGGCATGGCCGGCGGCCGTGCTGCTCGTAGCCGCGACGGGCGCACCCTCGCCCGCGATGGCAGCAGGCGGGGAGGACGTCACCCCCGTACCGGAGGGCAACGGCGCGTGCACCTTCCCCATGAAGCAGCAGATCAAAGAGCGCCCCTGGTCCCTGCAACGCCTCGTCTTCGACCGCCTGTGGCAGGACACCAAGGGACGTAACGCCACAGGCGACCCGGTCCGCGTCGCCGTCATCGACACCGGCGTGGACAACACCAACCCGCAGCTCACCGCCGCCGTCGACGCCAAGAGCGGCTGGGACTTCCTGACCAAGGCCAAAGACGCGGACCCGAAGGCGCCCAAGGACGGCACGTACGACCCGGTGGGCCACGGCACCAAGGTCGCGGGAATCATCGCGGCCCGCCCCCGCCCGGGCACCGGCTTCGTCGGCCTGGCCCCCGAAGCAACGATCATCCCCATCCGCCAGAACGATGAGAAGGGCACCGGCACCGCCGCCACCCTGGCCCAGGCCATCCGCAAGGCCCTCGCCGCCCGCGCGGACATCATCAACATCTCCCAGGACACCGCCAAACCGCTCTCCCACGACTCCGACCTGGCCGCAGCCGTACGGGAAGCACGGGCCAAGAACGTCGTTGTAGTCGCCTCCGCGGGCAACGACGGCGTCGACGGCCAGCTCAAAGAGACCTACCCGGCGGCCTACGAAGGCGTCCTGGCCGTCGCCTCCTCCGACCGCAACAACGAGCGCGCTCCCTTCTCCCAGAGCGGCCACTTCATCGGCGTCGCGGCCCCTGGCGTGGACATGGTCTCCACCGTCCCCAAGGGCGGCCAGTGCGTCGACAACGGCACCAGCTTCTCCGCCCCCTACGTCGCTGGCGTCGCCGCCCTCCTGAAGGCCAAGCACCCCGACTGGAAGGAACACCAGATCGTCGCCCAGATCGAGCAGACCGCCGAACGCACCGTCAACGGCCACGACAGCTTTGTCGGCTGGGGCGTCGTCGACCCCGTACGCGCCCTCACCGAGGACGACCGCCCCATCGACAAGCCCACCGCCGACAGCGGCCCGTCAAAGGCCACACCCCCCGACCCGATCGCCCTACCGACCGGTGAAACCCCGCAGGAGCGAGCGGAGCGGTACGCGACCTACGGCCTGGGCGCCGGCGGCGTCGCGGTCGCGGTGATCGCGGGAACGGCAGTGGTGTGGCGTGATGTCCGTCGCCGCTCCAACCGTGTCAATGAGTAGCTGTACCTACGTTGTTGAGGAACGCGACACATGAGCCCAGTGGTGGACGGAACTACCATTCATGATCAGAGCGATTGGCGCTTTTCGAACCCCTTGGCGCAACACAACCGGTCGATGTCATAGGTGGTGACTAGAGTGGCTCCTGACGTTAGTGACTTACGGGGGGAAGCGCTATGGGGACCGACGAAACCACGACCACGCAGGTCAACGGAGTTGCGCCGATGACCCAGAGCGCGGCGCTGGCCGTCGAGGCCGAGACGCTGGGTAAGTTCAAGAAGCGGGTCGATGACCTGCTGGCGCGTCTGAGGGCATCAAACGCGGACCCCGGAACGCTGAGCCAGCGCACCATCGCCCGGTCTTCCTTCGGCCAGGGATTCGCCGAGGCGGAAGGCCTGGCCGCCGCCTACGAGAAGGTTCTCTCCCAACTGGAGACATTCTCCAAGGCGTTCAGCGATCAGATTGAGACATTGAGCATCGGCTCCCAGGTCGCCGAGCGCGGATACGAAGCCGTGGATACCGATGTGAAGCAGCGCCTGGCCGAGATCCAACGTCGCACACAAGGGTTGTACAAAGCACCGCAGCCGGACCAGCGATCCGCTGATCCGCACATGGGCAGCGGGCAGTCCGCAGGCGCCGACGGCATCTAACGCGACGGGGGACAAATGGCGGGGAACACCGGAACTTCCGGCAGAAGCAACTTCGAGGGACAGTCCCACCGCGCCCTCTACGGGATGGTGGCCGGCGGAAACCACATGGAGATCGGGCTCATGGGCACGAGCCTGGTCGACGCCGGCAAAGAGATCGACAGGATCGCCACCGAACTCAAGGCGCATATCGACCAGGTGCAGTGGGAGGGCGACGGCGCCGACGCCTTCCGCCAGTGGGGCCATGACACCGTCAAGGAAAGCCACAAACTGGGCCGCTTCACCCAGAACACCGGCGACGCAATCGTCGAAGCCGCAGGCGCACTGGGCCAAGCCAAACTGATGCCCAAGCCGAAGCAGGACAATTACGTAGAACTGGACGGCGGAGCACCTGGTGCATCCGGCCCGAAGAACGGTGTAACCGCCCCGTCCCTCATGAAGGACCCGGAGCGGGAAGAGGCCGTCGCCGAGATGAACCGGCTGGCCTCCTACTACCGGACCGCCCAGGAGAAGATCGAGCGCCAGGAGCCGCCCAACTTCAGGCCGGCGTCGGGGTTCGTACCGGAGGCCGAGGAATGGGGCAAGCGGAGGGCGGACTATGCCCTGGAATCATCGACAAAGAGCGGACACGAGCAACCGGCTGGTTCTACGCGAAGCAACTCGTCATCCGTTGAGAGCGCGGGCAGGCAGTACGGTGGCTCGCCCCGCTCAATCATCAGTGACGTACCCCAGGACCGACAGGTCGGTACGGCCATCGACTCCACCGCGCCTGCCGTCCTGCCCGACGCTTCGCCGTCGTACAAAATTTCGACTCCGCCCCAGCCTGATGGCCCCGGGGCGCCCCCTCCGACGGCCATGCCCGGGGGCCTACCGGTTCCTGGGGGAGTGGAAGCGCCCACCACGTCCCGGGATGTTGTACGTGGCCAGCAGCCGGTCACCAGCCGCCCGAGTATCACGCCAGCTCGGCCCAGCTGGCCCGTAGACGACGGCATCACCGGCGGTACGGCCCAACCCCAGCAACGCGGAGGCGGCTCCACGGTTCGCCCCCGCTTGCCGGGCGGGACGGTTATCGGCGAGCAGCCCGGTGTGATCCCGCCCCGGGCGACCGGCCCGGCCACGAAACTGCCCGCGGCCTGGAATGGCACCGCCCCGGGCAGCCCGGAGACGGCGGGTCGGCACCTGGCCGTTCCGCCCGGAGGAAGCGTGGACTCGCGCCGCGGCCCGGTGGGGGGTGAGGAGCGCGGTCCGATGCGGCACGGCGTGACCGGTGGCGGTCATCCGGGCGGCGTGGC
Organism: Streptomyces sp. UF-297; assembly: GCF_058245575.1. NCBI lineage: Bacteria > Bacillati > Actinomycetota > Actinomycetes > Kitasatosporales > Streptomycetaceae > Streptomyces > Streptomyces sp. UF-297. The sequence continues at coordinate 43,792 of NZ_JBSIBZ010000045.1, forward strand.
CACCGGTGGACGCGAGGGGGCTCCGCGTGTTCCCGGCCGCCGCCTGGCCTTCGAGCCCGGCAGCACGATGGGCACAGCCACGCCCCCAACCGGGGTGGGGCACAGCGCGATGCCGACGCCCTCCGGCCGATCGAGGGAATTCACGCCGGGCGGCTCCGGCCTGACGCGCGGCAGCACACCCAACGGCGTACTGCCCGCAGCAGGCGGCGCAGCGTCCGGGGCTCGGCGCCGTACGCCTGCTCAACGGCCGGGCTACCTCCGGGAAGACGAAGAGACCTGGGCCGCAGACCACCCGCCGGTGCTGCCCCCGGTGATCGAATAGCCCGGATGAGTTCGTGGAACTGACAGGAGAATCCCGCATCGTGACCCGTCCAACCAAGAGTGCGCGGCGGACGAGCCGGATGTCGGCAGCTGTGGTTGTCTGCCTCACAGTGCTGTGCCTGGGGACGCTCATGCCGCTGGCTGCCGCGGCGGACAAGCGGCCCCGCCAGTGGTATCTGGATGCGATGCAGGCCGAGAGCATGTGGCAAACCAGTACAGGGGAGGGCGTCACCGTCGCCGTGATCGACAGTGGCGTAAACAACTCCGCACCCGAACTGCAGGGACAACTGCTCCCCGGCAAGGACTTCTCAGGCCAAGGACACGGTGCCAACTACGACGATGAAGGCCACGGCACCGGCATGGCCATGGTCATCGCCGGTAAGCGGAACGGGGCCGGCACATGGGGCCTGGCACCGAGCGCGAAGATTCTCCCGATCAGAAGCGTTGGGAAGAAGGGCATTGCCAGCATGGCTCAATCGATCCGATATGCGGCGGATCGGGGAGCGAAAGTAATCAACATTTCCCAGGGCGGGCCAGTAAGCGATACGGCAAAAGCTCAGCTGCAACCAGCAGTTGACTATGCGAATCAGAAAGGGAGCTTGATTTTCGCGGCGACAGGAAACCACGCTCAGGAAGGTAACGCCGCAGACTATCCCTCGAGCCTACCCGGGGTGGTTGGAGTCGGTGCCGTGGACAAGTCGCTGAAAGCCACAAAGTTTTCGGTGTACGGGCCGCAAGTTGCGCTCGCAGCACCCGGGGTCGATGTGCCCAACCGTTGCACGGAACAACTGCTGGACTGCACCACATGGGGCACGAGCGACGCCACTGCCATTGCCTCGGCCTCCGCAGCACTGATCTGGTCCGCGCACCCGAACTGGACGAACAACCAGGTGCTGCGGGTCATGTTGGAGACCGCCGGGAAGCCGGAGGACGGCAAGGTCCCCAGCAAGTACCTGGGTTACGGAATCGTCCGTCCCCGCAAGGTCCTGCTGGACAAGGAGGGCGATCCCGGCCCCGCCCACATCAATCCCCTTCTCGCGGCCCGGGAGACCGCTACGCCAGATCAGGCTCCGCGGCCCAAGCAAGACCAGAGAACGGTCGGTACCGGGGCGGCGCAGAAACCGGCCAACTCATCCGATGATTCCGCGTCATGGCCGGTCATTGCTGGAGGCGCCGCAGCAGTGGCGGTGGCAGCGGCCGTCGGTGGCCTGTTGATTGCTCGCCGACGCCGGGCGTAATACACGCCACCCACATCACGTATCTCTCACTCATTCATGGCGAAAGGTGAACCATGGCAGGCAATACCGCACTTACCTATGCGGAGATCGAGAACCTTAAGAACGAGATTCAGAGCGGCAGTCAGGCGATGACGGCACAGCTGCGCACGCTGGTCAACGCCATCGCCGCGGTCGAATCGACGTGGACTGGTCAGGGCGCCGGCGCCTTCCGCCAGGCCCAGACGGCACTGAACGAGGACCACGCCGCGCTGCGCCGCACCCTGGACACCCTCAACGAGGCCATCGCCCGCACCAGCACCACCAACCAGGCCAACGACGCCGAGGTCCGCGCCAGCTTCCGCAGCGTCGACACCGGCACCAACGGTGGCACAGCCAGCTCCATCGGCAACTACTAAACGGCGCAGACACCAACCACACCCAGCCCACCAACCAATCAGCCACCACCAGTGGGGGAAACATGGCAGGCGACCAGAACCTCCGGGTCACCTACGGCGCGGTCGAGCAGACCGCAGCCGACATCGAGCGTGCAGCCAAGGAACTGCAGGCCGAACTCGACAAAATCTGGAGCGCAGTCAAGCGCGTCTCCGACTCCTGGGAGGGTGAGGCACACCAGGCGTTCCAGGCCGCGGAGCGGCAGTGGAACTCCCGGGCGAGCCACATCCAGAGCACTTTGCAGCAGGTTTCAACCAAAATCCGTGCGGGCAGCGCGGACTACCAAGCGACGGACCGCCGGGCTGCTGGCTTCTTCCACTAGCAACCGACGGGCGGCACGGTGTGGGGTGGGTGCTCCGTTGGACGGGCGCCCACCCCACCATTCTGGATATGCGATGTGTGCCCGCGTGGTTGTGCCGGTCCGCAGGCGGATAGCTGTGGAGTAGCTGAGGCGGCGGAACTCGGAGCGGGGGAACAGGTCGGCGGTCTCGTCCTGACCACTCGCGGCGTCGCGTGCCGTGATGCCGCGAGGCAGTGCCCGATCCGTTCATCGGCAGCTCCTATCCGTGACCAGGTATCGGTCTCCGGGCGAGTCATGAGCACTCTTGCGGATCCCGTGGCCGATCGTTTCGCCACGGCGGGTGTCGCCGACCACCTCAGAATGCAACGTTCAGAGGGAGCCGGTGGGTTTGTCGCACGCCTCGCGATAGCACCACATTTGCAGAGTGAGGCGCGGAGGCATACATGCCCGGTCCGGGGATGGTGGGCACGGCAGCCAGGTCCGGCACGCCGGGGACCGCAGGCTACTGGCGGTCTTTTTGCCACAAATTTTATGGGCATGGGTGTCGGTGAGAAGAGGTGCCTTGCACTGGTGGTCGCTGAGGCCGACCGCATACTGGGCGATAAGGAGCCAGAGGAACCCGCCCCACGCTGTTGCTGTCAGTAGGGGTAAGGCTCGGCTCCATGTTCGTGCTTAAGCTTGTCCGCCTTGGCCTGTATTGCCCGTTCGTTCTCTTCTGCGTCAATCATGTCGCACTCTCGATTCAGCTCCAATGGGCACCGGACCGTTGTGGGCAAGTTAAAGAGAGCCGCACCTGAGGCTGACTCTGCGATGGATCTCTTACTGCCCTGCGCCTGCCTGTGTCTCTGTAGCACGTGGTCTGACACGGTTGAAGGCGACAATGGCGACTGCACCCGCTATAGCGAGGGTAGAGAACCCAAGGCGCTGAGTGCGAGCGACCGCGCAGTCTGCATTGCGAGTCGCAGCTCCGGAATCCTCGTGTGGAGAGATCACGGAGCCGCACTCTAGACTTCGAGTCTCGTTATCGAACACGCCATAAGTCTTCTCGAAGTTGAGCGGAAACATGAGCGCAGCCGCAGCGCCTACACAGAGGAGTACTGACGAAATCAAGCGAATCGTATGCGCGGACACAATCCTGCTATTTTGACCGGCCACCTTCGGGGTGCTGGGGGTATTAGAATCATTGATCTTATCTGGCATGTGCATCCTCCCTGTGGGGATTATTACGCCTCGAAGGCTGCGATTGCTGCGTGATGGTCGTGGTCATTAGAGGCGTTGTACGGTAGGCGACTGGCTTTTAATCTGTTGCAGTTCTAGCCATTTCACCCAGTAGGGTGTTTGATGTTACGAGCGGCCAAGGATAGTGAGTGCAGTTGTTCGGGAGACAACATAGCTCTGTGATGCCTCATCTCGCATATTGTCGATCATGGCATCCTTAAACGGGTTCTTCTTCCGCTCTATTGCCCAGTTATTAATCAAGTCGTCCACACCCTTGCTCTTGGCTTCGAGATCCCTGGTGCTCTGCGCCTTAGCGACCTGATCGGCCTCCGCTTTTACATCATTTGCCCACTCGTACGTTGCCGCATCAAGCACGCGCTGAGCAGCATCGCCTACGATGGGGATTGCCGTGATGGGTGTGCCGCCTCCATGGTAGGAATACTTGGCAACATCATCCGCCCAGGATTTTCGAGTATCACGATTGTCGAGGATGACATCGGTGCCGATGGCGTTGAAGGTTCCCAAACCCCTACCAGCTTCTCGGGCGCGCGTGTCCCAATTCTCGGTACCCCGGCCGGGGGTAGCTGGTGCTGCTGTCAATGATTCTGCAGCCTGAGACCGTTCCGCCTCGTAGAGCAATGTGAAGTTATCGGGAGATTCAGAAAGGCCACGCAGGATTCGGGTCAGACTTGCCTTGGACGGGTTTATGTGTCCCCCATGGCTGTCCGATCGTGCATTCCCTCCTTGATGGTGATCGAATTCTGGGTCATCGGACAGAATTTTATGAGTATCCCCAGCGTAATTGGCTAGTGACCGAGCCAAAGGGGCTTGTAGATTGCGATGTACACTTTCGCCGTTTGCATCTTTGTCGATGAGTTCGATGGTGTGATGCATCACCCGAGCCTGCTCGATGCTGTGCCTGCCGCTACTTTCGACTTCAGGGGAACCCGAAGGATTTCCGGTTGTTGCGGCTTCTAGGGCAGCAGCCAATCCACTGCGACTGTCTTTGTCCTCGGCGTCGGCGCCTTCGATTGCGTGCTGCAGCTCGCCGTGCCAGTTGACGGTGTCGACCACATTCCAGTCCCGCTTGCTGAGGAGATAGTTCAGCCTGTCGTTCTGTTCGCTCTTGTTGTCCAGGGGGTTCGGGTCGCTGTTGGGGTCGAGGTATGCCGTAGCGGCGCCCGGCTCGTGGCTCATGACGTTGAGTACGCCGTCGAGGGGGTCATTGGCGAACCAGCCGTCGCGCTTGCCGCTGTAGTCGCCTTGGAGGTCCCAGATGTTGGGGTTGCCTCCCTTGGACTTGTCTTCGGCGGTGCGGATGTCGTCCGCCAAGTCGTGCAGGAACTGTGGGGAGTAGCCACTGCCCTGCTGCATGAGGGTGACGAGGCTTTGGTAGCCGCGTGTCTGCTGGTCGCGGTAGGGACTGACGGAGTTGACCCGGTTGGTGACGGCTTCGAGGTCGTACGTTTCGACGCCTGCCTTCTTCAGCCCGCTGTGCCACTCCCGGTAGAAGGAGGAGTCTGAACTCTTTAGCCACTCTTGGTACTTCTGGTTGTACTCCTTCGAGCCGATGGGGTACTTCTCGGCCCATTTCGGGAGCCGGGTCGCGGTGGCGAGGGTGGTGGCCAGGCCCTTTTCTGCGGTGAGGTAGTCCTTCTTGTGGGCCTTGTCGTTGTAGTAGGCGAGGTCGTTGAGGCGGTTGGTGAGCAGGATTGTGCCCTTGGGGCCGAGGCTGTCGAGGAGCGTGCGGCTGAAGGCTGTGTCGTGGTTGTTGTCTCGAAACAATCGGTTCATCTCGGCCAGCTCGGTGGCGGAGAGGTGGCCGGCGGAGTTGAGCTTGTTGGCCAGTTTGAGGGCGGCGTCGGCTTCGACCTTCTCGATATCGCCTTCTGCCAGTGAGTTGAAGCCGTCGGTACCGGTGAGGAAGGTGTTGGAGGCACTGCCTGTGACGGCGGCCCGCAGGGCGAGCTTTACGCCGTAGTCGGCATCGTCGATGGCAGCGACAGCGCTCTCGATGCGCTTGGTCCAGTCGTGCTCGGCGTGCCGGAACTCCGGATCGCGGCGCATGGCGTCCGCGGCCGCTTTCGACTGTTTGCTGTAGTCGAATGTGGCGATGCCTTGGGCATCGACCTTCATGCCGGCCTCTACGGCTTCCGTGACGGCTGCTTTGACCTTGTTCCGTAGGCTGGTGAACTGAGCGTGAGCGTCCCGGAGGATGGAGGCAATGGCACGTGCTTCCTTCTGTGCCGCTTCGTACTGCTTGGACGTCACGTCCATGCTGGGACGGGCAGCCAGGGCGGCCTGCCCCTGCCAAGTGCCGTCCATCGTGGTGCCTTTGACCTGGCCGTCATAGGCCGCTCGAGTGCCCGCGAACTTGCTGGCCGCCTCATCCCACCGGGCCGCGGCCTTGGTGAGGAAGGAGAAATCGGTGGTCATAACCTGCTGGTAGGTGAGCACAGAACCTCCTCAGAAGCGGGTGAGCTTGGACGGGAGGTCGGGCTTCGGGGGGCCTTGTGGACTATCCGGTGCGCCCTCGCTGAAACGGCCCGCGACCTCACGGTCGTTGTTCTGAAACAGCCGGTTGGCACCGCGTATCCCGTCCTTTTCCGAGGCGAGGCGTGCTTGGAGGTTTCTGACCGACGCTTGCCATCCCTTGGTCGCGTCGTTGATGCCCAGCGCTGTGCCCCAGCCTTGGAACTCTTCGGCAGCGGACTCCATCGCATCATTTGCCCAACCACCAGCAGTCTTGGTGCCGGGCTCGATCTCGCTCTCCAGCGCGGCGATGGCGGCCTGCTTCCTGGCCGGGGACGACAGGAAGTCTGCGCCGGCACCAGGGCCGGAGGGCAGTTGGTTCAGCCGAGTGTGGGCTTCTTGCTGGGACGCCGCGTTGGACCGGAGCTTGTCCCATTCCTCACTGAACGTCATTGATCCCCCCGTTGGGATGGCACCTGGTGTGGTGGGTGCGTTGCATGTATGGAGGTGAAGTTAGCAAGTGGGTACGACAGGCAGCACCTGCTGAGGTGGGTTATCGGCCGGACGGCAAGCCGAGTTCGACGATGAGACGCAGAACGGGAGTGTGCGGCCGAGCCTTGGGGGCCGCCCCGGACGGCCGCTGGCTGGACTACCTGCCTACCCCGGAGCGGCCTTTGGCCAGGCGTACCGGCCTCTTTGGCTCTAACGGTTCGTGCCAGGACCGTTCTCAGCCGTCGGCGGCATAGCGGGATTGAGTATCTGTTGCCATCGGCTGAGTACGTCAGCCGATGGCCCAGCTGCCGCCCGGCCCGCTTCAGTAGCGCACATGACCTTACCTACCCCCGTCCCGCATCCGGCGCCCTAGGAGACCCCGGAGCAGACACGAGGCAGCCGGATTACGGCCATGATCGGACTCGGCCTGCTGGTGCCGGCCCACATTGTCGGCACTGTTGCCCAGGCTGCGCAACAGATGGCGCGTGACTCGTGTTCCGGTGCGGGCTGCCACTACGGCTTGATCAACTACTCGCCCTGGGCCCTGGTCCTCCTCGGTATCTCGTTCGGACTTGGCCTTGTCGTCCTGGCGCTGCCTCCGCGCGGTTTCTCATGGCACCTGCTGCGCCTGCTCTTCGTCGCGGTGCAGTGGATTCTGCTGCCGCTGCCCGCCCTCATCTGCGGCTACCCGTGAACACCCCTGGCACTGAAGGCCGCTGGCAGCCTGGTTACGCCGCCCGACAACTTGCGGAGTTCCCGGCGTACAGGCCGACTCGTCCCTCGCCGGGGCCAGGAACTGGGGTTTGGCCTGGTTCCCGGTCCCGGGTCGTGTTCTTCTTTTGTTTGTCGTGAGATGTGCCAGACCCCCGGGGCGGTGCGTCCCGGGGGTCTGGATTACATCCTGCGTGCGCAGTTCAGATGGGTCGGACTGGGCGTATGCGTCAGCGGATCACGTCGAATTCCAGGGCGACCTTGGCGGCCGTCTTGGTGTCGATTTCGAACTGCTCGGCGGACGGGCGCTGCACGCCGTCGGCGGCCGAGATGCCCAGCTTCTTGAAGTAGCCCTCCGTGCCGCCCGGCGTGTACCAGGCCAGCATTTTGACGGGCTTGTCGCCAAGGACGCTGTAAGTGTGGGCCTTGCCCTTGGGCAGGAAGACGAAGGAGCCCGCCGCGGCCTTCTCCACGCGGCCCTCCCAGCGGAGTTCGAGCTCGCCCTCAAGGAGGTAGAACGCCTCGTCCTCGCCGTGGTGCGTGTGCGGCGGGGCGCCCGAACCGGGGTAGAGCACTACCTCCAGCAGGCCGAAGGCGCCGCCGGTGTCCTTCTTCTCCGCCTTGAAGGTGTAGTGGTCACGGAATACCCACCTGGTGTCACCCTCGCCCTCGGCGACGTGGATGAGCTCTGGAGCCGACTGCTCTTGCGTAGTCACTCATTTCTCCCTTTATGGAAATTCTGTTCTGTGTATGGGGTCATTGCGATGGACGCCGTTCTGGGGAGGCGTCAGATCCGATGGGGTTTACGGGAAATGGGTCACCGCTGCCCCGTCGCTTACTGGATCGCGTTCACTGGATCGCGTCTCCTGCTGGATTGCGGCGGACCGTGTCATCCAGTGGTGCGGCGGCGCGCGGACCAGGCGGAGAGGCAGACGAGGCCGATGCCGATGAGCAGGACGACCGCGAGGAGCAGTGCCAGGCCGGACAGGCCCCCCAGGGCCTGCGGGAGTTGGGCACCCAGGCCGACTCCGAGGTTGAGGATGAAGCTGTAGATGGCGGTGGCGGTGGCCCGTGCGGGCCCCGCGCTGGTGCCGATGGCCTGGATGAGGGCCGGGCTGACGGTGGAGATCGCCAGCACGAAGACGAAGAGCGAGACGCCGAGGCTGAACACGGTGTCCGAGAACAGCGCGGCGCCGAGGAGTCCGACGGCGCCGACGGCGAAGCCGAGGGCGGTCCTGACCAGCGGGGAGATGCGTCCCATGACCGGCGCGAGCAGGACGGCGCCGACCATGGCGGGCAGGGCGCTCGCCCGCAGGGCCAACATGGTGTCGTGGTTCCCGACGACTTCCTGCGGGCCGTAGAGCTGCACCCCGGTGTAGATCGCGGTGAGGCTGCCGAGGACGGCGAGGGAGGCGATGAAGAGCGTGAGGATCGAGACGTTGCCCAGCACGCCTGCGGTCCGGCCCTTGGACCCCCGGGCCGGCAGGTCCTTGGCCAGGTCGGGGAGCATGACCCGCCGGGCCACCGCCGCCATGACCGCCAGCACCGGCGCCACCAGCCAGAACGCCCACTGCCAGCCGAGCGAGGAGCCCACCAGCTGCCCCAGGACCTGGCCGACGATCAGTGCCACGCCCAGGGCGCAGGACACCACGGTGAGGGCCAGTGCGAGCCGCCGGCCCGGGACCCGCTCGCTCAGGTAGACGTACACCACCGGCGTGAACACACCGGCCATCACGCCCTGGAGGACGCGCAGCAGCGAGCCGGTGACGAGATCGGCCGCGAACGGCACGAGTACGGTCGCCACGGCCATGGCGGTGATGCTTGCGACGACCACGCCGCGACGGCTGTAGCGGTTCGAGAGGGAACCGCTCAGCAGCGAACCACCCGCGTAGGCGATGGAGAACGCGGTGGTCGCCCAGGTTGCGGAGCCCTGCGTCACGCCCCACGCGTGACCGATGTCCGACATCAGCGGGATCGCTACGTACCCCTGGCTGACGATGACGATGGCGGCGACGGCCAGGACCACGAGGGTGGTGCCGAAGGGGAACTGTTCGGCACGGTCCTCGGCCGTCAAGGGAACCGCCGGGGCAGAAGCCGATTTTCCGGCCAGGGGGACCGCGGCAGTTGTGCCGGCCGAGGTCGATATTTTCGACACCAGAATTATCTCCTTTACGCGGCCTGATCCGGTCAACGTGCCTCGGCACGCGGACGGTTGGTGATGTTCGAACTCGACGGGTAGCAGGCCGCCAGCCAACCTCCCAAAGGCTGCTGAGACAGCTCATGTACCGACAAGTGACCCCGCGCGGGTCCGTCAAGTCGGTACGCCGCCCGATGCGGACCCACCGGCGCCGGATTCGCGTGCCGTACGGCGAACACCGGATCGGGCCCTTCGCGCGACCTGACGGACACCCGGACCCGGGTTTGACTCCCCCCGGACAACCGGCCCAGCATGGCCGCGTCCGGGGCCGCCGAGGCGGCGCCGCGCCCCGAGGCGATCGCTCACGCGGTGTGGCTGTACCACCGTGTCCCGCTGCCGTCCCGCCTGGACATCCTGTGACGCACCCGCGCGACGCGGCCGCGGCGGAGCGGTTCCTCCGCACCCACATCGAGGACCTTCGGACCGGAACCTTCCGTACGCGCCCCACGTGGCCGTCAGGGGCGAGCTGTGCGGCCCCGTGGCCGCACACCCTCTGCGCACCCACCAACTCACCGCTCACATCGTGAGCTTGACCCTGCGTCGGCACCGGCTGCGCGCCCTGGTGTTCCGGAGCATCGGCTACCGGAACCTGAGGCGCCTGACGGACGTCGCCGACCACTTGACGGACCCAGCACGGTTCATTGGGGTTCCCCAGGGGCGAACCGCACTCTTCGAAGTGTGTCCCCCCACCCTCGTCCGCGCGCTTCGCCACCTTGTCCACACTTTTGAGAGGCCTTACCATGACCCAGCACGACGCCCTGCCCGCCCCGCCCGGTTCCGAGCCCGGCTGGGAGGCCGAACTCCTCGATCTGGACGCCTACTTGGCGCGTATCGGCTACGAGGGCCCCCGTACGGCCACCGTCGAGACGCTCCGTGCGCTGCACCGAGCCCACCTCGCCGCCATCTCCTTCGAGAACGTCACCATCGCGCTCGGTGAGGCCGTCGACATCGGTATCGAAGCCATTCAGGCGAAGATCGTGGGTGCCGGGCACGGCGGCTACTGCTACGAGAACAACCTGCTGTTCGCCGCGGCGCTGGAGCGCCTGGGCTTCCCGGTCTCCCGCCTGCTGGCCCGTGTGCGCCGGGGTGTCGCGCCGATCCGCTGGCGTTCGCACACCGTCCTGCTGGTGGAGGCCGGCGGCGAGGTGTGGCTGGCGGACGTCGGCTTCGGTGACGAGGGCCCGCTGGAGCCGGTCCCCTTCGACGCCGGTGCGCAGCTGACGGTCGGCGACTGGACCTGGCGTCTGGACCAGGAGGGCGACGACTGGATTCTGCGCAGCATGCACGCCGACGGCTGGTTCGACGTGTTCGCGCTGCGTCTGGAGCGCCAGTACCCGATCGACTACCAGGTGGCGAACCACTATTCGTCCACCCACCCGCGCTCGCCGTTCGTCGGCAACGTGGTCGCCCAGCGGCCGGAGCCCGAGGCGCGCTACAGCCTGGTGAACCACTCCCTGGCGAAGACGTTCCCGGACGGCCGCACGGAGCGCTCCGAGCTCAGCGGTGAGGAAGTGGTGCGGGCGCTGCGCGACATCTTCCTCATCAACCTCACCGACGACGAGGCCAAGCTGCTGCGCGACCGCTAGGGTCCGGCTGACCAACCGGCGCCGCCACGGCGCCGGTTCACGCCGGTCGCACCGCTCACCGCCCTTTGCAGCGGAGCCTCACAGTGGGCCCGGTGGCCCCACTCCGGCCCGGAGAGGGTGCGGGCCCCGGAGCCGGCCGGGGCCCCGACGCAGGCCCGGTGCCCCGGTCCCCGTGCACCCGCACGCTGATGACCTGCCGGCCCGATAGGCCCCGCGAGCAGGTCGAACCCACCCCTGATCAGGCCGCCGAGCCTCGCGCGGCCTGTGCCGTGACCGGTACCGGACGGACCGGGACCGATCGCGCCGACCGCCGCCCCTTGCCCCGACCACCTTCGCCGAGGACGGATCTCGATGTCCCGTACCCACGCTCGTCCCCATACCCGTACCCACGCCCATGTCCGCAACGACGGCCTGTACCTCGGACTCGTACCCGAGCAGGCGGCAGCCGACCACCCCGGCACCCCGCTGGAGCTCGACCACGACCTGGACGTCTTCCCCGAGGCCGGCCGCCGCCTGACGGCGTTCGAGCTGGCCGGGTTCGTCGACGACGTCGCCGCCCGGCTGTGGGCCGCCGGAGTCCGCCCCAGCGAGCACGTCGCGGTGTACAAGGCCTCCAACTTCGACATCTACGTGCTGGCCACCGCGGCCGCGCGCATCGGGGCCGTCCCCGTCATGCTCTCCCCGGCCCTGGACGGCAAGAGCGTCACCGCGCTGCTGGACCGCCTCGACCGGCCCCACCTGATCACCGACGAGGGAAAGCTCGACAACGAGCTGGCCGACGTGCCGCTGGCCGACCTCGCCGACGTGGTGGTCAACGCCACCGGATCGCGGCCCGGCACCGTCGCCCTCGCGGACCTGGCCGGCTCTCCGCGCCGCTCCCCGGTGCTGCTGGACCCGGACCTCCCGGCCCTGATGACCCACACCTCGGGCACCACGGGCCTGCCCAAGCTGGTGGTCCACTCGGCTCGCAGCCTGCGCGGCCGCTACCGCCCGCAGAAGCGGCTCGTCTCGCTGATCCGCGGCAAGGAAACCGTCGCCATCCACGTCAGCTACGTGCACTCCAGGCTCTACCTGATGCTCGCCATGGTGCTGCCCCGCGCCTTCCCGGTCGTCGTGATGAGCCACGCGGACCCCAAGCGCACCGCGGAGCTGTTCGCCAGGACCCGTCCCGGTCTCATCGAGACCCACCCCAACTCCTTCATGGAGTGGGAGGAGCTGGCGGACGACCCGCGCCGGCCGTTCGCCGGCGTGAAGTACTTCAGCAGCACGTTCGACGCCATTCACCCCGGCACCATGGACCGGCTCCTGAAGGCCTCGGACCGCTTCGCCCCGCTGTTCTTCCAGATCTACGGGCAGAGCGAGTGCGGCCCCCTGGTCGGCCGCGGCTACTCGCTCAAGAACGCCCACAAGGCCGACGGCCGGTGCCTGGGGTACGGGATGCCGGGCATCACCAAGTTCCGTCTCGTGGGCCGCGAGGGACACAAGCCCTCGCGTGAGCACCCCGGTTACATCGACGTCTACACCCCGGGCCGTGCGGTGACGTACTACGGGGAGAAGGAGCGCTTCGAGAAGCAGGTGGTCGGCAAGTGGTGGCGCGGTGGTGACATCGGCTACCGCACCAAGTGGGGCTGCCTGCACCTGCTCGACCGCGAGGTCGACGTCATCCCCGGCATCCACAGCACGCTGGAGTTCGAGGACGCCGTGCTCGGGCGCATGAAGGACCTGGCCGAACTGGTCCTGGTCCCCGGCCCGGACAAGGAGCCGCAGCCCGTCGTGTGCACCCGCGGCGACCAGCCCCTGGACCTGGAGCGCTGGCGCGCCGCCGTGGCGGGCTTCCCGCCGATGGCGGACCCGCTGCAGATGCCGCTGTCCGAGCTTCCCCGCACGGCCACGATGAAGGTCCAGCGCCTCGCGCTGGCCCGTCGGCTGGCCGAGCAGTCGGGGCGTGCCGCATGAGCGCCGCCGAGCCGAAGACACCCACCCCGGGCAGCGGTTCCCCGGACACCGGCGTCGACGTCCTGGTGGTCGGCAGCGGACCCACCGGACTCCTCGCCGCCTGCGAACTGCTGCGCCGCGGCGTACGGGTGCGGATCATCGACCGTGCCGAGACGCCCCTCAACGTCCCCAAGGCCCTGTCGCTGTGGCCGCGCGCCCACGACATCCTGGAGGACCTCGGGCTGCGCGAGGGCCTGAACGACGCCTCGGTGCGCATCAACGCCTTCAGCTACTTCTCCGACCGCAAGCCGCTGGCCTCGTTCGACTTCCCCGAGGAGCTGGCCCCGCGCCACCTCCCGCAGCCCGAGACCGAGCGGCTGCTCACCAGCAGGCTGCACGCCCTGGGCGGGAAAGTGGAGCGCGGCGTACGGCTCCTCGCCCTGGACGACGTGGACTTCTCCGGCCGGATCACTGCGGACGGCTCTGTCACCGCCATCCTGGAGCAGCGGGACGGGACGGTGGAGCGGGCCCGGGTGCCGTTCGTCATCGGCGCGGACGGCGCGGGCAGCGCGGTGCGCGGCCAGCTCGGCATCGGCTTCGCCGGGGGCACCTACGAGATGGCGTTCGCGCTCATCGACGCCCGCATCGAGGGCTACCTGCCGGCCGACGAGGTCCTCTACTACCAGGCGCCCACCGGCACCCTGGTGATCGTGCCGCAGCCCGACGGGGTCTTCCGCTTCCTGTCGGTCATGCCCGGCGGTACGGGCGAGGCGACCGTGCCGATGATGCAGAAGCTCATCGACGAGCGCGGCCCGCGCGGCGTACGGCTCGCCGAACCGGTCTGGCAGACCGTCTTCCGCGTCCACGCCCGCCATGCCACCGACTTCCAAGTGGGCCGGGTGTTCCTGGCCGGTGACGCCGCGCACGTGCACAGCCCGGCCGGCGGGCAGGGCATGAACAACGGTCTGCAGGACGCGCACAACCTCGCCTGGAAGATCGCGGCCGTCGTGCACGGCCGGTCACCGGCCGAACTGCTCGCGACGTACGGTCCCGAACGCGCGGAGACCACCCGGCGCATCGTCCGCGACACCGACGTGCAGACCCGCGCCTGGATGGCGGGCAGCAGGGCCCGCATCCTGGCCCGGGACACCCTCTTCCGGATCCTCGACCGCACCGGCGCGGTGTCGCGGCTGTACGCCCCGGTGATGGCGGGCCGACGGTTCGCCTACGAGCCCGAGCGGCCCACTCAGCTTCCGTCGGGCCCCGGTTGCGGTCCGCGCAAGCGGCTGCCCGGCACGCCGCAGGTGGGCGGGCTCTTCCCGCGCCGCGCGGCCCTCTCGCACGGCTTCGCGGGCGCCGGGGCGGACCCGGCCGCCTGGACCCTGGTGGTCACGGACGGCGCCGAGCACGGCGAACTGGCCAGGATCACGGCCCGCTTCCCCCAGGTGCGCACCGTGCGCCTGCGGGCGCGCGACGCCGCCCGCACCCTCGGCTGCCGTCGTGCGGGCCACTGGCTGGTCCGCCCCGACGGGCACATCGCCGCGCACGGCCACGCGGCCGACCTGGACCGGCTGGAGACGGAACTGGCGGCCGCGCTGCTTCCGTCGGCCACCGGCACCGCCGGCTCGGCGAAGGGTGCCCGGTGACCGGCGCACCCACCGTGGCGGTCACCTGCCGGCCTCGGCCTGCGCCGCGCCCGACGGTGCGGCCCAGGCCGCGGGCCGGGCCGCGCCGCAGTCGGCGGCGAGCGGCATGAAGGCGTCCGCGCCCGCGGGAAGGGGAGCGGGGGAGGGGCGGCAGGGAGGGGGAGCGTCAGCCCGTCTTGAGGATGATGGCCACGGCCACCGCGGCGGCCAGGAGGAGCAGGGTGGCCTGCAGCAGGCGGAAGCGGCGCAGCTGGCCGGACTCCAGCTGGGCGTAGGCGTCGTAGTGGGGGGATTCGGGGAGGAACGGGGCCGGGGCGGGGCAGGGGCCGTGGTGGCGGAAGCGGAAGTACAGGGTGCGGCCGCGGCGTTCGGTGGTGTCGTACGCGTAGCCGTGGCGGTGCGCGACGCGGGCCAGCGCCTCGCGGTCGAGGCCGGCGGCGCCGAGGGCGATCTCCACCTCGGGTGCGCCGGTGAACAAGCGTGCGGCTTGTTCCATACGGACGGTCCGGGGGCGCAGGAAGCGCCCGTACTCCACTGTCGCCAGGATGGCGGCCATCAGCAGCAGCGCTGCCATGATCGCCCACTCCGCATTGCTCACTTGGCTGCTCCTCCTGGGGCATTCCGGTTCCGGTGCGACGTGACCATGAAGTGCCGACCCTAGCGACCCTGATGGCGCGTAAAGGTGGGTGGGGCACGGCGGGTTCGGTGGTCTCAGCTGTCGCGTCAGGTGCGCCGCGTACCGTGCGTCGCAGGGCGAAAGGGGTGCGCCGAAGGGTGGATCGGCGCCTGGAAAAGGGCAGTTGACCTCGCCGGATGCCCTTCGCGGGGCGCTGCGGCGGGGCAGCTGATGTACTAGCCCCGCAGTTGACACAGTGCGGCATCGTGCATTGGCCGTCGAGCGGGCCACGACACAGGATCTGGCCAGTAACCGCCGCTCGGGGCAGTGCCGCCGGGTCGTCGGGAGCCTTCCCGTACCCCTACCTACCGCAGGGACTTCGCTGCCATGACCAATGTCGCTGTCATCTATTACTCCTCCACGGGCAATGTGCACCGCCTCGCCGAGGCCGCCGCGGCCTCCGCCCAGCAGGCCGGCGCGCAGGTGCGGCTGCGCAAGGTCGCCGAGCTGGCTCCCGAGCAGGTCATCGCGGCCACCCCGGACTGGGCGCGGCACGCCGAGGCGACCAAGGACATACCGGTCGCCGCCGTGGAGGACCTGGAGTGGGCGGATGTGGTGCTCTTCGGCACGCCCACCCGATTCGGCCAGTGCGCCTCCCAGCTCAAGCAGTTCATCGACACCACCGGCGGCATCTGGTTCCAGGGCAAGCTCGTCAACAAGGTCTGCTCGGGCTTCACTTCGACGACGTCCGCCCACGGCGGCCAGGAGTCCACGCTGCTGGCGCTGAACAACACCTTCTACCACTGGGGCGCCATCATCGTGCCGCCGGGCTTCGCCGACCCCATCCAGTTCGCCCCGGACAACGGCAACCCGTACGGCACCAGCAGCGTCTCGGCCAACACCGCGGCCAACGTCAGCGAGGACAACCTCAAGGCCATCGAGTTCCAGGCGCGCCGCTGCGTGGAGATCGCCGCCGCCCTCAAGTCCGGCCTCAAGGCCGCCTGATATGACCTCGGCCACGATACGGCGGCGCTCCTTCCTCATCGGCGCGGCCACCACAGCAACCGCACTCGCCCTGCCGACGAGGACCGCCGTAGCGCGGCCGCAGGTCACCGGCACCGTAGAGGTACGCACCACCGCGGGCGTGATCGCGGGCGAGCGGACCGGACAGATCACGGCGTTCCGGGGAGTGCCCTACGCGCAGCCCCCGGTGGGGCCGCTGCGGTTCGCCGGGCCCCGCCCTCCGGTGCCCTGGAGCGGCGTACGGGACGCCACCCGGTACTCCGCCCCCTTCCTGCAGCCCAACGGCACCGGCAGCGAGGACGCGCTGTACGCGAACGTGTGGACGCCGGGCACCACCGGCTCCCGCCCGGTCATCGTCTACATCCACGGCGGCGGCTGGCTCACCGGGTCGGGCAGCCTGCCCAGCTCGGACGGGGCGCGGCTGGCCGCCCGCGGCGACGCCGTCGTCATCACCTTCAACTACCGCCTGGGCGCCTTCGGGTTCGGCCTGCACGAGGCCCTCGCCGACGCCGAAGGCTCCATCGCCAACTGGGGCGTACAGGACCAGATCGCGCTGCTGCGCTGGGCGCAGGCGAACGCGGCGGCCTTCGGCGGCGACCCGGGCAACATCACCCTGGCCGGCACCTCCGCGGGCGGCGCCAACACGTATCACCTTTCCCTCCTGCCCCAACTGCGCGGCATCATCCGCCGGATCGTACCGATCAGCGCCATGCACGTCTGGAATCCCTCCAGTTCGCTCACGCCCGCGGACTCCCGCACGGTGTACGAGGCGATGGCCGAGCAGCTGGGCACGGACGTCAAGGGGCTGCGGGGCGCCCCGGCGGCGCAGCTGCACAGCGCCTGGCTCAAGATCTTCTCGGGCAGTCCGACGGCGCGGATCGTGGGCAGCGGGCGCGAGTACCGCGGCCCGGTCGTGGACGGCAGGTGGTTCAAGGCCTTCGACTACCAGCAGCCCTCGCCCGGCGTTCCGGTGATGTCCGTCCACACCCGTACCGAGGGGTCCTTCTTCACCGCTCCGGGCGCGGGCCAGACCACCATCCCGCCGGCCCCCACCAACGACACCGAGCTGCGCGAGTCGGTCCGCATGGTGCTGCACAAGGGCGCGGCGAACGTCACCGACGCCCAAGTGGACGCCGTCATCGGCGCGTACCGCAAGGCAGCGGCGGCCGAGGGCCTGCCGCAGGACCCGCTGTCGCTCTACACCGAGATCTGGGGCGACGGGCTCTTCCGCTACCAGATCGTGCGCCTCGCCGAGCGCCACGCGCGCCAGGGCACCTCCCCGCAGTACGTCATGGAGTTCGCCCACCCGGTCAACGCGCCCAACTTCGGCACCCCGCACGACGCCACCTCCAAGTTCCTCTTCGGCACCTACGGGCTGCCGGAGAACGCCCCGGTCTTCGGCAACGGGCCCCTGGAGCAGCGGGTCTCGGAGACGTTCATGGACGTCGTGGCGTCCTTCGCGCGCGGGCGCGCCCCCTCCAGCACGAACGCCCCGGCCTGGCCGGTGTTCACCCCGGACCGGCCCAGCACGCTGATTCTGGGCGGGCCCGACGTGGCACGGATCGCACGCACGCCCAAGTCGGCGCAGCTGCGCTACTGGGACACCGCGGGCTGGGTGCCCAAGCCCTGACGGGCCACCGGCGGGCCCGCCCGATCGCGCGGGGCCCGCCCCCGACGAGTGCACCACCCACCGGAAGGACACGAGATGGAGATGTCCCGATGAGCCGCCGCGTTCTTGTGCTCAACGGCCCCAACCTCGGGCGCCTGGGAACGCGCGAACCCGAGGTGTACGGATCGGGGACCTACCGGGACCTGGTCACGCAGTGCACCGCGCTGGGCGACCGGCTCGGCCTGGCGGTGGAGGTCCGCGCGACCGACGTGGAGGGCGAGCTGATCCGCTGGCTGCACGAGGCCGCGGACGGTGAACTGCCCGTCGTCCTCAACCCGGGCGCCCTCACCCACTATTCGTACGCGCTGCGCGACGCGGTCGCCCAGCGCACCGCCCCGCTCATCGAGGTGCACCTGTCCAACCTGCACGCCAGGGAGGGCTTTAGGCACACCTCGGTCATCGCGCCCGTCGCCAGCGGGACCATCGCGGGCCTGGGCTTCGACTCCTACCGGCTGGCGCTGCGGGCGATCGCCGGAACCGAGGAAGCGGACGGGGAAACAGAGCTGTCGGTCAGTCAGATCGCGGTGGGCGGCGCCGAGTTGCTGCCCTCCGCCGAGCCCGTACAGCTCATCGATGCGCAGGGGCGGCCGGTGGCGCACGGGAGCTACCAGCGGCCCTCGCCGCAGGTCCTCAAGCGCGCCTACGCGGCCCTGGTGAGCGGGCGCCGCTTCGACAAGCAGGCGGCCACCCTCGCCCGGCAGGGCCGGCTGGCGGTCTACCCGTCCTCGCGCGGCCAGGAGGCGTGCCAGGTGGGCGCGGCTCTCGCACTGGCCGACGGGGACTGGCTCTTTCCCACCTACCGCGACTGCGTCGCCGTCGCGGCGCGCGGCGTGGACCAGGTGGAGACGCTGACGCTGATGCGCGGGGACTGGCACTGCGGCTACGACCCCGTACGGCACCGCATCGCGCCCCAGTGCACCCCGCTGGCCACCCAGGCGCCGCACGCCGTGGGCCTGGCCTACGCGGCCCAGCTGCGCGGCGAGGACACCGTGGCGATGGTCCTCATCGGCGACGGCGCCACCAGCGAGGGCGACTTCCACGAGGCGCTCAACTTCGCGGCCGTCTTCCGCGCCCCCGTCGTCTTCTTCGTGCAGAACAACGAGTACGCCATCTCCGTACCCCTGGACCGGCAGAGCGCGGCGCCCTCCCTTGCGCACAAGGGCATCGGCTACGGCATGCCGGCCGAGCGGGTGGACGGCAACGACGCGGCGGCCGTGCTCGGCGTCCTGGGACAGGCCGTGGAACGGGCCCGCGCGGGCGGCGGACCGACCCTCGTGGAGGCCCACACCTACCGCATGGAGCCGCACTCCAGCGCCGACGACGACCTGCGCTACCGGGAGGCCGACGCCGTACAGGAGTGGGCCGGGCGCGATCCCATCGCCCGCCTGGAGGCCTATCTCACCGCCCAGGGCGCCCTGAGCGCGGCCGAGGTCCAGGAGATCGCCGAGCAGGCCGAGGCGCGCGCCGCCGACCTGCGCGAGCGCATGGGAGACGAGCAACTCCCGGAAGTGGACGACCTGTTCCGGCATGTGCGCTGGAGCACCACCCCCCGACTCGCCGGGCAGCAGGCGCTGCTGGCCGAGGAACTCGCCCTGGAGGAGGAACTGACGTGACGATCACGACGGGGGAGACCCGTACCGCCCACCGCGCCCAGACGGCCCCCGGCCCGCCGCCGCCCGCCCTCTCGATGGCCCAGGCGCTGAACCGGGCCCTGGCCGACGCGCTGGCCGAGGACGACTCGGTGGTCGTCTTCGGCGAGGACGTCGGCCGGCTCGGCGGGGTCTTCAGGGTCACCGACGGACTGACCGCCGACTTCGGCGAGCGCCGCTGCTTCGACACCCCGCTCGCGGAGTCGGGCATCGTGGGCATGGCCGTCGGCATGGCGATGAACGGCTTCAGGCCGGTGGTGGAGATGCAGTTCGACGCGTTCGCGCTGCCCGCCTTCGAGCAGGTCGTGGGCCATGTCGCCAAGATGCGCAACCGCACCCGCGGCCGGCTGCCGCTGCCCATGGTGATCCGCATCCCGTACGCGGGCGGCATCGGCAGCGTCGAGCACCACAGCGACTCCTCCGAGGCGTACTACGTCCACACCCCCGGGCTGACGGTCGTCGCGCCGTCCAGCCCGGCCGACGCCTACAGCCTGCTGCGGGAGTCCATCCGCTACCCGGACCCGGTGGTCTTCCTCGAACCCAAGCCGCTGTACTGGGCCAAGGAGGTTGTCGAACTGCCGGTGCACACCGAGCCGATCGGCCACGCGGTGGTGCGCAGGGCGGGCACCGATGTGACGCTGCTGACCTACGGCCCGTGCGTGCCCGCCGCTTTGGAGGCGGCCGAGATCGCCGCCGAGGAGGGCCGCAGCCTGGAGGTCGTGGATCTGCGCTCCCTGGTGCCGCTGGACGAGGACACCGTGATCGAGAGCGTACGGCGCACCGGCCGGGCGGTCGTCCTGGCCGAGGCCCCCGGCTTCGCGAGCGTCGCCTCGGAGATCTCGGCCCTGGTCGCCGAGCGCTGCTTCCACTCGCTGCTGGCCCCGGTCGCCCGGGTCACCGGGCTGGACATCCCCTACCCGCCGCCGAGCCTGGAGCGCCACCACCTGCCCGGCACCGACCGCATCCTGGACGTGGTGGACACCCTCCAGTGGGAGCAGACATGAGCGCCGCCACCGCCCGGTTCCGCCTCCCCGACCTGGGGGAGGGGCTGACCGACGCCGCGATCGTGCGGTGGCTGGTGGCCGCCGGCGACGAAGTGGCGGTGGACCAGCCGGTGGTGGAGGTGGAGACGGCCAAGGCGACGGTGGAGGTTCCGGTGCCCTACGCCGGGCTCGTCGTGGAGTTGCACGCCGCGGAGGGGGACTCCCTCGCGGTGGGAGCGCCGCTGATCTCCGTACAGGAGAGGGGAGTCGAGGGCGGTGGGCAGCCGTCCGGGGAGCCGGGCGAGGACCGCGCGGCCGCCGAGGAGGCGGCGGAGGGGGCATCGGGGGCGGTGCTCGTGGGGTACGGCACGCCGCCCGCCGGGGGAGGGCGACGACGGCGCAGGCGCCGCGCGCGGACGGCCGGGGCCGAGACGGCTGCCGCGCCCGCGCCGGGGGCGCCGCCGCGGGTGCTGTCCCCCGTCGTACGGCGACTGGCCACCGATCTGGCGGTGGACCTCGCGGGCGTACGCGGCACGGGCCCGGGCGGGACCGTCACGCGTACCGACGTGGAGGCGGCGCACCGGCCGGGCGTCAACGGGTCCGCTCCGGGCAGGGGGACGGCGCCGGTCAACGGGACCGCTCCGGCCAGTGGCGCCGCGCTGTTGAACGGGTCCGCTCCGGTCAACGGCACCGCGGCCGTCAACGGCTCCGCGTCGCTCACGGCACCGGCGCCCGTGAACGGCACCGCGCCCGTCGGCGGCCGCGCCCCCGCCACGCCCCGCGGCCCCGCCGTCGCCGAGCGCGGCCCCTTGCGCGGGCTGCGCAGGGCGACCGCCGACAAGCTCGCCCGCAGCCTCGAAGTCCCCGACGCCACGGTGTGGGTGGACGTGGACGCCACCGAGTTCGTCGCGCTGCGCGAGCGGCTGCGCGCGTCCCGCGGCGCGGCGGCACCCGGCCTGCTGGCCCTCCTCGCGCGCTTCGCCGTCGCGGGTCTGCGGCGCCACCCGGAGCTGAACTCCTCCGTACAGGAAGGGGAGTTGATCCGTTACGCCGAGGTGAACCTGGGCATCGCCACCCAGACCGACGACGGCCTGGTGGTCCCGGTCGTGCGCGCCGCCGACCGGCTCGGCGCCCAGGATCTGCACGCCCAGGCCCGCCGGCTCACCGAGGCGGCCAGGTCGGGCACCCTCGGCTCCGCGGACCTGACCGGCGGCACCTTCACCCTCAACAACTATGGCCGGTACGGCGTGGACGGCAGCTCGGCGATCATCAACCCGCCCGAGGCGGCGATCCTGGGCATCGGCCGCATCATCGAACGGCCCTGGGCGGTGGACGGGCAGCTCGCCGTACGCAAAATCGCCCAGCTCTCGATCGTCTTCGACCACCGGGTGTGCGACGGCACCGCGGCGGGCGGCTTCCTGCGCTTCGTCGCCGACTGCGTCGAGGACCCGCTGAGCGCACTCGCGGATCTCTGAAGTCGGCCCCGGCGTCTTGCCGTCGCCGCCGGAGTGCGTACCGTGCGCCCGCACTGCCCCGTGACCGGGACCATCCCCAGGTCACGGGGCAGTTCCGGCCAAGGCGCCGGAGGCGGGGCGGCCCGGCTTTGCCCGGCCGTGACCTGATGGAGTCCGCGCTGATCTGACGGATTGAGCCCATGCCCGTGGTGGAGGCTGGCGCTCCGGCGCAGGATCTGGATCGTCACCGTCGGCTTTCGGCCACGCTCCACGGGGAGGGCCGGCACTCACTCTCCGCGATCCCCACTCGCCCACCGGAACGGCGCATCCGGCCACCCGACCCCACCGGGTGACACGTATCGCCGCCGTATTGGCGCAGCGGCGCACGACGGCACACGGCGGTTTCCGCCCCACGTCCCGCCGCTCACCGCCCCACCTCACCGGCGCGGCACGGTCCGCGCCCCTAAGACGAAGAGAGCCAACCTATGAACTCCTCCGGTGACGGGCAGGCAAGGCAGGCGCCGTTCGTCGCGACCGTGGTGACGGCGGCCCTGGTGGGCCTCCTTCTTGCCAGCCAGGCCTATATGACCATCCCGCTGATGCCGCACCTCGCCGAGGCCTGGCACACCTCGCAGTCCTCCGCGGCCTGGGCCACCACCGCCTTCGCCATCGCCTACGCGTGCGGCTCGCTGATCAGCGGGCCGGTGTCCGACCGCTACGGAAGGCGCTTCCTGGTCGCCGCGAGCATCGCGCTGATGGCCGTGGCCACCGCCCTGCTGCCGCTGGCCGGATCGATGGCCACCGGCTGCGCGATACGCGCCGTCCAGGGCCTGCTGGCCGGAGTCTTCGCGCCCGTCGTCTACGCCTACCTCGGCGAGCGCCTGGCGCCGCGCCACATCCCGGTGGCGCTGACGGCGATCTCCGCCGTACTGGGCGGCGCCCTGGTCTTCGGCCAGGTCGCCGCCCAGCTCGTGGAGTCCGCGGCCGGCTGGTCCGCGGTCTTCTGGGTCTGTGCGCCGCTGCTGCTGATCGGCGCGCTGGCACTGGGCAAGGTCATGCTGCCGGACGCGCCGGCGGGCGAACG
Organism: Streptomyces sp. UF-297; assembly: GCF_058245575.1. Classification (NCBI taxonomy): domain Bacteria; kingdom Bacillati; phylum Actinomycetota; class Actinomycetes; order Kitasatosporales; family Streptomycetaceae; genus Streptomyces; species Streptomyces sp. UF-297. The sequence continues at coordinate 66,819 of NZ_JBSIBZ010000045.1, forward strand.
CCACGCCGGACACCAGGGAGCCGCCCCCACCGGCACCCTGCGCTCCATCCGCCTGGTCCCGCTCTTCGTCACCGCCCTGGCCGTCCTGGGCTGCCTGACCGCCGTCTACACCGGCGTCCAGCTGTACGGCCCGCCGGAGCTGGTCGGCAACCCCGACGCCATGCTCGTGCTGCGCGCCTGCGCCCTGCCCGCGCTGCTGGTCGCCATCGTGCTGGCGCCCCGGCTGGCCGGAATCCCGCCGCTGCGGCGGGCGGCCGGAGCCCTGGTCGTGGCCGCAGTCGGCATGCTCGGCGCGGCGGGGCTCGCCACCAGTACGGTCGGGCTGGGCATCGCGCTCTTCGTCGCCATGCTCGGCGCGTCCACCGCGGGCCCCGCGCTCGTGGAGGCCGTCGGCAACGGCGCGGGCGCGGCCCGCGGCACCGCCATCGCCGTCTACAGCTTCATCCTCAACCTCGGAGCGGGCCTGGGAGCCCAACTGCCGCTGGCGCTCGACGAGTTCGAGCACCTGGCGCTGCTGCTGGCGGTGGTGTGCGCGCTCGGCGTCACCCTGGTCGCCCTCGCCGCCCGCCGCTCCCGCGCCGGCGCCCGGGCCGCCGAAGTCCCCGAGGCCGCCGAGGTCACCATCGCCCAGCGGGTGTCCTGAACGCCGCAGGACCGGGCCGTTCCCCTCCCTGCTGCTCCCCTCTCCCCCTCTGCCCCTCTCTTCGACACACCCATGTCACTGACCGAAAGGCCGCACGATGACCACTGCCCAGTCCACCGCCGCGCCCGACGCCCAAGGAGAGTGGGGCACCGAACAGCTGGACCTGGACGCCTATCTCGCCCGTATCGGCTATGACGGCCCCCGTACCCCGACCGTGGAGACCCTCGTCGCGCTGCACCGCGCGCACGTGGCACACATCTCCTTCGAGACCGTGGGCCTGGCGCTGGGCACCCCGGTCCAGCTCGACCTCAAGACCCTCCAGGAGCGCATCGTCGAGCGCGGGCACGGCGGCTGCTGCCTGGAGAACAACCTCCTGTTCGGCGCCGTACTGGAGAGCCTGGGATTCACCGTGACCCGGCTGCTGGCCCGGGTGCGCCGGGGCAACCCCGCCATCCGCTACCGCTCGCACGCCGTCCTGCTCGTCGAGGCGGGCGGGCGGCGCTGGCTGGCGGACGTCGGCTTCGGCGACGAAGGGCCGCTGGAGCCGCTGATCCTGGAGGACGGTGCGCAGCTGACGGTCGGGGAGTGGACCTGGCGCCTCGACCTGGAGGGCGAGGACTGGATCCTGCGCTGTCTGCACACCGACGGCTGGTTCGACGTCTTCTCCGTCGACCTCCAGCCGCAGCACTGGATCGACTTCCAGATGTCCAACTTCTACACCTGCAACAACCCCGCCTCGCCGTTCATGGGCCAGCTGGTCGCCCAGCGCCCCGACACCGAAGTACGCCATGTCCTGCGCAATCACGTCCTGGTGACGCAGCACCCCGACGGCCGGCGCGAGCACGCCGAGCTGACGGGCGGGGAGGTGGTGCGCGCCCTGCGCGAGACCTTCCGCGTCACGCTCACCGATGAGGAGGCCAAGGCCCTGAGCCAGCGATTCTCGGCCGCACCCCCGGCTACGGGCGGGGCTTCGTGAGGCGCCGCCACCCGGCGGCCGCCAGATTCTTTTCCTCTCCGGCCGGTGCCCACGCCCTCGGCGCCGATCCGATCCGCGCCGCCTCAGCACGTGCCAGCTTCGAATCAGGAACGACGGGGGAGTAACCATGTCTCATGTCATCGTTGTCGGTGGTGGAATAGGCGGCCTGGCCGCGGCGCTGAGCGTCGCCCGGCACGGGCACCACGTCACCGTCCTGGAGCGCGCCGACCGCTTCGCCGAGATAGGCGCCGGCATCCAGCTCGCCCCCAACGGACTGCACGCCCTGGACCTGCTGGGCCTCGGGGACGCGGCGCGGGCCGGCGCCGTGCACATGGACGAACTGCGCTTCATGGACGCCGTCTCCGGCGAGCATGTGAAGAGCATGCCGCTCACCGGCGCCTACCAGCAGCGCTTCGGCAACCCCTACGTCGTGGTGCACCGCGCGGAACTGCACACCCTGCTGCTCAACGAGTGCCTCGCCGCGCAGAACATCGCGCTGCGCAGCGACTGCACCGCCACCGGTTACGAGCAGGACAGCCGCCGTGCCGCGGTGGTGCTCAGCACCGGCGAACGCGTCGTCGGCGACGCGGTGATCGGCGCCGACGGCGTCAACTCCAACATCCGCCGCCAGCTGGTCGGCGACGGTGAGCCGCGCATCTCCGGCATCACCATCTACCGCGCGGTCATCCCGATGGAGCAGGTGCCCGAGGAGCTGCGGTTCGCCAAGTCCGTGGCGTGGTGGGCCGGTCCCGGCTGCCACTTCGTGCACTACCCCATCGCCGGCGGCAGCTCCTTCAACGTGGGGGCCAGCAGCCACAACGGTGTACGCGAGGCCATCGCGGGAGCCCCGGCGGGCCGCGAGGAAGTGGCGCGCGAATTCGCCGCGATGGGGGCCACCGCCCGCCGCCTGCTCGATCTGGGCGAGGGCTGGAGGTCCTGGACGCTGGTGGACCGCGACCCGGTGAGCCGCTGGACCGACGAGCGGGTCGTCCTGCTCGGCGACGCGGCGCACCCGATGCTGCACTACGCGGCGCAGGGCGCCTGCCAGAGCCTGGAGGACGCCGTGGTCCTCGGGGACCTCCTGGACTGCCGGGCCAGCGAGTTCGTGCAGCGCTTCGAGAAGTACAACGCGCGGCGGCGAGAGCGCACCGCCTCCATCCAGCTCGCCGCCCGCGACAGCACCCGGCTGTGGCACCCCGGGGGCGAGGCGGCCAAGGCCCGCAACGCCCTGCTGGCCTCCATGACCGAGGCCGAACTCCACGACCAGGTGGCGTGGATGCACGGCGTACGGGACTTCCGCGCGGTGAGCGCCTACGCCGGGACCGTACAGATCTGACCCCGCGCGCGCTGCGCCGACTCCCCTTCCGAGACTTCCGGGCTCCCCTCAACTCCCCACGCCACAGCGGCCCTTGGCGCGCCGTGGCCCCTCGCCCCCCCCTCGGCCCCCTTGGTCTTCTTCCCGATACGAACCCGACGAACGGAGCTCGACCGCATGTCCTCCCACGCCCGTCAGCACACCCCGCGCATGGACTTCCGCAAGCTGGTCCCCGAGATCTCCCAGGCGCTCCTGGACCTGGACGAGGTCGTGCTCAAGGGCATGGACCAGTCCCTCAAAGAGCTGGTCAAGATCCGCGCCTCGCAGCTCAACAAGTGCGCGTTCTGCATCAACATGCACGTCAAGGCGGCCCGTAAGGCAGGGGAGAGCGACGCCAGGCTGGACCTCCTGCACGTGTGGGAGGAGACCTCCGGCGTCTACACCGACAAGGAGCGCGCGGCGCTCGCCCTGACCGAGACCATCACCGAGCTGGACAACGGCGTACCGGACGCGGCCTACGACCGGGCGGCGGAGCACTTCGAGGACCGGGAACTCGCCCAGCTCATCTCCCTCATCCTGACCATCAACTCCTGGAACCGGCTCATGATCACCACGCGGATGCAGCCGCTGCGCTGGGGCTGACCGGCACCGACCGCCCCTCGGGCAGCGGAGTGTACGGAAAAGCCCGTGGCTCCCCCGGACCGTATCCGGGGGAGCCACGGGCTTCGTCGTGCTCGGTGCGGCGGTGCTTGGTGCGGCGGTGCAGCGGTGCGGCGGTGCAAGGGTGCGGGGTCAGGAGCCGGCCACGGAGGGGGTCGAGGCCGGAGCGGGAGCCTGGTCCTGGCCCGCCGAGACCTGCTCGCGGCCCGCGGAGGCCGCCACGGCGGGCGTCCGCGCCGCCTGTGACGCTGCGGCCCCCCGCCCGCGCCGCAGCGCCGCGTAGCCGCCCAGCAGCCAGCACGGGGCGGCGATCAGCAGCGCCACGGTCAGCGCGCCGGGCCGTTCCACCGCCGAGGCGAGCTGTCCGTACAGCGCTCCGGAGGCCATCTGGGTGGCGAAGAACAGCCCCGAGGCCAGGCCCGCGTTGGTGCTCACCGCCTCCAGGGAGCTGGCCTGCGCGGTCGGGAAGACGGCGCCCACCCCCACCATCACCGCGGCCATGCCGACGGTGAACGCCACCGGGTCGGTGGGGAAGGCCGCCGCCAGCCCGACCAGGGCCGTCGCGGCGATGCCCGCACAGATCCCGGCGCTGCGCATCATGCGCGGCGCCGACCAGCGCGAGGCGAGGCGCCGGGCCGCGGTGCTGCCCACCACATAGCCGACGACCACACACCCGTACGCCGCCGCGAAGCCGACCGGGCCCATGCCCATCCGGCCCTGGAGCAGCAGCGAGGAGAGCATGGTGAAGACGAAGTAGCCGCACCAGGCCAGGCTGATGGCGATCGCGGCGGACCGGAAGGGCCGGTTGCGCAGCACCTCCCCGTACCCCTTGCGGATACGGCCGGCGGACAGCCGTACGGCGCTGTCGGGGCGCAGTGTCTCCGGTACGGCCACCGCGACCGCCGCCAGGACCACCGCGCCGCCCGCCAGCATCAGGGCGAAGGACGCCCGCCAGGAGGCGTGCGAGACCAGCAGGCCGCCCAGCAGCGGCGATACGGCGGGGGTGACGGCCAGACCGGTGGACAGGTACGTCAGGGCCGCCACCCGGCGCTGCGGCGCCAGCACATCCTTGATGATCAGCCGGGCGACCACGGTCCCCGCGCAGCCGCCCAGCGCCTGCAGGAAGCGCAGGATGTCCAGCTGCCAGACGGTCTGGGCCACCAGCGAGCCCGCGGTGACCACCGCGTACAGCGCGAGCCCGGACAGCAGCACGGGCCGCCGTCCGAAGCGGTCGGCGAGCAGCCCCGCCGTCAGCATGCTCAGCGCGTACCCGGCCATGTAGGCCACCAGGGTCTGCTGGATGGCGCCTTCGGTGGAGCCGAGGTCGACGGCCATCTGCGGCAGCGCGGGCACGTACATGCCCACCGCCAGCTGGGGCAGGCACACCAGCGAGACCAGGACGCAGATCAGCGTCCGGCCGCCGCGGGTGCGCCGCGCGTCACCGCGTTCGCGGTGGGTGCCGCTCGGCGGCCGCGTCATGCCACCGCCACCTTGAGCTGACCGGCCCGCTCGGCGTCGGCCCGGCCCGGCAACAGCAGGGCGGTGCGCGCCGCCTGACGGGCCACCATCTCCATCGAGCTGGTGTAGTAGAACGTGCCGGCCGTCAGGTTGCCGATGACGCGGATGCGCGGGTCGGGGGTGCCGTCCGCGTCGATCAGCGCGTGGTCCTCGGTGACCGCGAGGCCGCCGTAGGGGTGCGCGCGGGCCAGCCCCTGGTTGATCAGGGACGCGGTCAGCGGCATCGCGCGCAGCCCGGCCACGCCCGGGTCCGGGCCCACCGCGCTGATGACGACGTCGTACTCCCTGATGCCGGGGCCCCCTTCGTCGAAGAGGTAGTCCTCGGCGCTGAGGGACTCGTCGGGCCCCTGCGCGAGGACGGCGTAGAAGGTGCCGTCCGCGTAGGCGCCGACGTGCTGCAGGCCGCCGCTGACGATGAGCTTCCCGGCGTCCATGAGGTCCAGCAGGAACTGGGCGTTGACCCGGGGCATGGGGTTGCGCAGGTTCGTCAGCGGGCGGTGGTAGCGCTCGAACAGCCGCCGCTGCTCGGAGGCGCGCAGCAGCCGCCAGGCGCACTCCACGGCCGGGTTGGTCGCGGCCAGCAGCTGCTGCCAGCGGGCGATGTCCGGCTCCTGGCCCGCGAGTTGGCGGCGCAGCGCGGGCGCGGCGCCGCCGGTGAAGCGGGCCAGCTCCAGGGCCCGGGCCAGCGGCGGAAGCCGGTGCCCCGCGTCGCGCTGGAGCAGCTCGGTGAGGTCCTCCAGAGTCAACCCGCCCTTGCGGTCGGCGAGTTGGTTCAGGTTGTCGGTGGTGAAGTGGGTGAGTGGCGCGGTGGGCAGTCCGGCGCGCACCCGCGGCAGCATGCCCGTACGCGAGAGCAGGTGCGGCGGGCGCCGGTGGCCGGACCTGGCGAGGGCCACGGCGATGTCGACGGCGGTCAGCCCGGTGCCCAGGACGGCGACGGAGGCGTCGACGGGTATCTGCTGGACGAGCCGGCACAGCGGGAACGGGTCGCGGAAGTAGTGGGGGGAGCCCTCCAGGTGGTAGATGTCGGGCTGCGGCGGCGACCCCATCGCCAGCACCAGTTCGTCGGCGACCCAGGTCTTTCTGGCCCGGGTCACCAGCCGGACGGGCTGGGTGGGCAGCAGGTTGACGACCTCGTCCTGGATCACCGAGACGTCCACCCCCAGCAGTCTCAACTGCCGTACGGAGATGGCGAACTGGTCGGCGAGATAGCGGCCGAAGGTGGGCCGCCCGGGGAACTGGTCGTGCGCGTGGCGCGGGTCCTCCGCGCCCGGCCCCGGCCCCTTGCCCTCGCCCGCCCGCCAGCGGCCGAAGTGCTCGGGGTCGGCGCTGGACACCGACATCTGGCCCGCCTCGCGGTTGATGCGGGCCGAGGCCAGGTCGTCGCGGTAGACGGCGCCGGGCCCCGGTGTGCGCGAGGGCTCGAAGATCAGGATGTTGCGGGGGACGGGCGCGCCGTCCTCCGCTTTTTCCGCCAGGGAGTGCAGGAGCGCGGTCGTGGCCCCGCCGGCCCCGACGATGGCGAGGGTGCGGGGAGCGGAGGAGGGCGCTGCGTACATATGGCTCGGCAAGTCACTTCTCCTTGGAGAGGGGATAAATCAGACTCCGGGGGTGACTGAGCCATACTGGCTCGGCCCTCGCCGACGCTGCCCGTCTCCTGCGAGGCTTTGTCATCTTGTGGCCGCCGGCCTCCGCACGTCCTCCAGGAAACCCGCTGCGGCCTGCACGAACGCGGTGGCCGGCACCCACGGCAAGACGACCACCACCTCCATGCTGGCCGTCTCCCTGGCCACCCTCGGCCTGGACCCGTC
>NZ_JBSIBZ010000046.1:0-73609 GCF_058245575.1 Streptomyces sp. UF-297
CTTTCAGCGCCGATGGTACTGCAGGGGGGACCCTGTGGGAGAGTAGGACGCCGCCGAACAATTTTTGTGGGGAGCCCTGCACCGTATGGTGCGGGGCTTTTCCGCGTTTACGGGCAGATATCCCCAGACCGCCCCCGAGGCTTGGTGAGGAACTGTTCTGTCATCTGTCAGAGGCGGCCGGTGGCCTTCAGGGTGAGGTAGGTGTCGGCGAGGTCAGGGGCGAGGCGGGACGGGGTGGAGTCGACGACGGTGATGCCGTGGCGGCGGAGGCGGTCCGCGGTGCGACGGCGCTCGGCGCGGGTCTGCTCGGCGGCCGCGGCAGCGTAAACGGCTTCGGGGGTGTGGCGGGAGGAGGCCATTTCTTCGATGCGGGGGTCCGCCACGGCGGCGACGACGACTTCGTTGCGCCGGGTCAGGCCGGGGAGGACGGGCAGCAGTGCCTCTTCCATGGGGGCGGCGTCGAGGCCGGTGAACAGGACGATGAGGGAACGGCGGGGGGCGCTGCGGTGGATGGCTGCGGCCAGACCACGGGCGTCTGCCTCGACGAGCGAAGGTTCCAGGGGCGCCAGGGCGTTGGTGACGGCGGGCAGGAGGTCGCGGGCGGTGCGGCCCTGGACCGAGGCGCGTACCCGGCGGTCGTACGCCAGGAGGTCGACGCGGTCGCCGGCGCGGGTGGCGAGGGCGGCCATGAGGAGTGCGGCATCCATGGAGGCGTCGAGGCGAGGGGTGTCGCCGACGCGGCCGGCCGAGGTGCGGCCGGTTTCCAGGACCAGGAGGATGCGGCGGTCGCGTTCGGGGCGCCAGGTGCGGACGGCGACGGACTGCCGGCGGGCGGTGGCGCGCCAGTCGATGGAGCGGGTGTCGTCGCCGGGGGTGTAGTCGCGGAGGCTGTCGAATTCGGTGCCCTCGCCGCGGGTCAGGATGCTGGTGCGGCCGTCGAGTTCGCGCAGGCGGGCGAGCTTGGCGGGGAGGTGCTTGCGGCTGGTGAAGGCCGGCAGGGCGCGCAGGGTCCAGGGGACATGGTGGCTGCCCTGGCGGGCTGCCAGGCCGAGGGGGCCGTACGAGCGCACTGTGACGCGTACGGCCTGGTGGTCGCCGCGGCGGGTGGGCCGCAGGGCGGTCGTGATGCGGCGGCGCTCGGCCGCGGGGACGCGCAGGCGGTGGCGCGAGGCGGCGATTTCGGTGCCGGGGGCGAAGGTGCTGGGGGGCCAGGCGTCGCGGACTTCGGCGCGGAGCGGGCGGTTCGACGGGTTGGTGATGGTGAGCTGGTTCTCGGCTTCGCCATTGAGTCGAACTGTTGTGTCACCGGATCGGGTGAAACGGAGCGATCGGACTGGCGCGGCGAGTGCCAGGTCGCACAAGATTGCTATCAGCAGGGCGAGTTGGGCGGTGAGGATGCCGGTCCAGCTCGGGAGAACGAGGCCGACGAAGAGGGCTCCGAGGGCGGCGAAGAGGGCGGTGCGTCCGGTGAGGGTCATGGTGTCGCTCAGCGGGGGACGGGGAGGTGGGAGAGGACGGCGTTGATGACGGAGTCGGCGGTGACTCCTTCCATCTCGGCTTCGGGGCGGAGCTGGACGCGGTGCCGGAGTGTGGGGAGAGCGAGGGCCTTTACGTCGTCGGGGGTGACGTAATCGCGGCCGGTGAGCCAGGCCCAGGCCCGTGAGGTGGAGAGCAGAGCGGTGGCGCCTCGGGGGGAGACGCCGAGGGAGAGCGAGGGGGATTCGCGGGTGGCACGGCAGATATCGACGATGTAGCCGGTGACTTCGGGGGAGACGGATGTCTTGGCGACGGCGGCCCTGGCCGCTTCCAGGTCGGCGGGGCCGGCGACCGGGCGCAGGCCCGCTCCGTCGAGGTCGCGGGGGCTGAAGCCCGCGGCATGGCGGGTGAGGATGTCGACCTCGTCCTGGCGGGCAGGCAGAGGGATCGTCAACTTCAGCAGGAAGCGGTCGAGTTGGGCTTCGGGGAGGGGATAGGTGCCCTCGTACTCGACGGGGTTCTGGGTGGCGGCGACGAGGAACGGCTCGGGGAGCGGACGGGGGGTGCCGTCGACGGTCACCTGGCGTTCCTCCATGGCTTCGAGGAGGGAGGCCTGGGTCTTGGGCGGGGTGCGGTTGATCTCGTCGGCGAGCAGGAGGTTGGTGAACACGGGGCCCTGCTGGAAGGAGAACTCCGCGGTGCGTGAGTCGAAGACGAGGGAGCCGGTGACGTCGCTCGGCATCAGATCGGGGGTGAACTGGACGCGCTTGGTGTCGAGTTCGAGCGTGGCGGCGAGGGAGCGTACGAGCAAGGTCTTGGCGACGCCGGGGACGCCTTCGAGCAGGACGTGACCGCGGCAGAGCAGGGCGACGACCAGGCCGGTGACGGCGGGGTCCTGGCCGACGACGGCCTTGGCGATCTCGGTGCGCAGGGCCTCAAGGGAAGCGCGTGCGCTGTCAGCGGTCGGGGTGCTCACGGGGGGCGTGCCTCTCTTGGGACAGGATCGAGCGTTCCAGGTCGTCGAGTTGGTCGGCCAGGTGGACCAGGGCCTTGTCGTCGACGGGGGGTGCTCCGAAGAGCAGGGAGTGGAGCGGGGCGGCGGGTGTGCCGTCCGCGGAGAGATGGGCGGCGATGGAGGGGAGCAGGATTTCGGGGGTGTGGGCGTGCGCGGGAGGCACGCCCAGGAGGGGAGCGAGCCGGGTTCGGGTGACGGAGCGGAGGACTGCGGCGGCGCGGTCGCGGGCGTTGGCTTGCTGATAGAGGCGGGCGTGGCCCTCGGTGGTCTCGGCGGCGGGGACGACGACGGGAAGCCGTTCGGGGACCAGGGGGCCCAGGCGGCGGGCGCGCCAGAGGGCGGCGAGGCCGGCGGCGACGGCGAGTTGGAGCAGGGCCCAGCGCCAGCCGGCGGGGATGAGTTCGAGGAAGTTGCGGTCGGCGTCCTGGGCGGACGCGGGGTCACTGACCGAGGGGAGGTACCAGACCAGATGCCGTTGGGAACCGAGGAGTTGAAGGGCGAGCGAGGCGTTGCCGCGCTCGGCCAGGCGGTGGTTGTAGAGGAAGTCCGGCGAGCCGAGGAGCACGGTGTCGCGGTCGGCGGAGGCGGGGAGGCGCAGCAGGGTGGCCATGCCGTCGCTGAGGTAGCAGCGGTCGGCGGAGGGAGTGGTGCTCGAGTAGCGCAGGCCGCCGGTCTCCGCGTCGCCCGCGCTGCGGGCCGCGGGCAGGGAGCAGTCCGGGGGGCGGGGCGTGACCTGGGTGGGCGGTGCGCTCTGGACGCCGGGGGCGAGGGCGCCGAGCGCTGTCGGGCCCGGGGAGAGGAGGACCGTGCGGCCCGCGGTGTCGTGGGTGGCCTTGCGGAGGGTGTCCAGCTGGCGGGAGTTGAGGAGGTCGGGGGCGGCGACCAGGAGGGTGGTGCCGGGGCCGACCGCACTGACGGCCTCCTCGGTCGTGGTCACCACCTGGGTGGTGACGCCGCGGTCGGAGAGCAGTGCGGCCAGTGCCCGGCTGCCGTAGCGGTCCGGCGAGCGGGGGTCCAGGCGCCCGTGCTGTTCTCCGGAGCGCAGGGCGGCGAAGATCGCGCCGCCCACGAGAAGGATGACCAGAGCGAGCAGCAGGCCGCGGGAGCGGGTCCACAGGCGGCGGGCCGTGGGGGAGACGGAGGTGGCCTCGGCGGCCGTCTCGGCCGGGGGCGCCGTGGGCGGTGCGGTCATGCGCCGCTCCCGGGTGGGGCGGTGGCCAGGTGGGGCTTGCTCTGCCGCAGGTCGGTGTCGAGGGCGCTCAGCAGGGCGTACTCCCGCTCGGTGCCGGTGCGGCCGCCGTATGTGACGTCGTCGAAGGCGCGGGCGGCGGAGTGCAGGCGCTCCGCGTGGCCGGGCAGGGTGCGGCCTGCTTCGGTGGCGGCCTCGTCGGCGGTGCGGCCCGGGGCGGGGGTGAGCAGGGCGCGTTCCTCCAGGGAGCGGACGATGGCCCGCATGCGTTCCTGGACGGCCTGGCTCCACTGGAGTCGGGAGGCGTGGTGCTCGGCGGCGGCGCGGTGTTCGGCGGCGGTGCGGGGGCGGTCCTCGAAGAGCGTCCCCCCGGTGGAGGGCGTACGGCGCAGGGCGCCGAGCCGCAGCCGCAGAGCGACGGCCAGGAGGAGGACGGCCGCGACGATGACCACGAGTCCGGCCCAGCCGCCGGGCGTGGCCCCGGCGGCGGCGCTGAACAGTTCGTCGATGCGTTCCCAGAACCAGTTCAGGGCACGCATCAGCGGGTTGGGGTCGTTCTGGTGGTACGCCGGGTTGGACAGTTCGCGTTCCGCCGCCTCCCGGGCGGGGTCGCGCGGGGTCCTCACCGGTACGTCGTCGCCGGCGCGCACCATGAGGTGCGCGAGCGCGGCCCTCCTCCCCCCTGCCGTCATCGCATCAGCTCTCCGGGGCGGGGTCGGTGGGCTGTTGCGGGGCGGCGGGGGAGCCGGCTGCGCCCTGCGGGTCGCTGCCGTAGCCGGGCAGGCCGGCGGCGCGGGCCAGTTCGAGGTCGAGGGCCTCGCGGCGGATGCGCTGGTCCATGTAGAGGAGCGAGGTGACGCCGGCGCTGATCGGGAAGGCGATGGTGGAGCTGATCACGGCGCCGATGCCGCTGACGATCAGGAACGTCCAGCCGGTGCCGCCGGTGCCCTCCGCCAGGTCCATGAAGCTCTGGCCGCTGACGAGAACGGCGATGAGGGCGGCCGGGATCTGCACGATGAACTGGATCAGCATCGTCAGGACCACCGTGAGCAGCTGGACGCCCAGTACCCGCCACCAGCTGCCGCGTACGAGCTTGGCCGAGCGCCGCATGGCGGTCAGGACGCCCTGCTTTTCCAGCATCAGCGCCGGGGCGGCGAGGCAGAAGCGGATCCACAGCCATACGCCCACCACGGCGGCCGCCAGACCGCCGAGGCCGACGAGGAGGGCTCCGGTGCCCACGGCGGCGGCACCGCCGGTGGACGCCACGAGCAAGCCGGGGGCCATGCACACGGCCATGATGGCCACGATCATGAGCGGGACCAGGAAGAGGAGGCCCAGCAGACGCGGCAGTTGGCCGCGGGCGTCCCGCCAGGCCTCGCCGGTGGTCACCGAGCGGCCCAGGACGGCGCGGCTGACGACGATGGTGAGCAGCCCGGTGACCACGACGACGCCCAGCATGCTGATCAGCCAGGCGATGCCGCTGCTCAGCAGTGCCGTGCTCATCTGGCTGAGCGCCTCGCTCAGGGCGACGTCGGGGTTGTTCTCCAGCGAGCTCATCCTGACGGCGTCGTCGAGGAAGAGGCCGCTGACGAGGGTGTTGACGGTCTGGGTGAACACCGCGACGACCAGCGAGATGCCCAGCACCGTGCGCCAGTGGGCGCGCATGGTGGACACCGCGCCGTCCAGGATCTCGCCTATGCCCAGCGGGCGCAGCGGGATGACGCCGGGTTTGGCGGCCGGGGGCGGGGCCCAGGGGGTGCCCCAGCCGGGTCCGCCGCCCCAGCCGCTCTGGGGTCCGGGGGCGTCCTGGCCGGGGCCGGGCCCGGTGGGGGCGGACCACTGGCCGGAGGGCGGCTGCTGGGTGGACCACTGCGACGGGGGCTGCTGACCGGAGGGGCCGGGCCGGTCGGCGGGGGAGGACTGCTCCTGAGGGCCGCGGTCCGGCTCGTCGGAGGGGGAGGATCCGGGCGAGGCCCAGCCCGGAGAGTTGTTCATCGTCGCTCCTTCATGCTGCCCGTCCGCGAGGGCGGCCGGGGTCCGGGGTCCGCGGTGTCAGTCATCGTGTCATGGCGCACGGGGCTTTGTGCCGGGCCCCTTCCCCGGAGGAGACCTTCTGCTGCACCGCCTCTCGGCGGCAGACTGGTCGGATGGCCGATCGGTACGAGCTGTCCATGGCGGGCGCCGAGGCACCCGCAGTCGCGTCGTTGCGTTGGGAGGAGCCGCCTGAGGGGCCCGTACTGGTCCTTCTCGATCAGACAAGGCTGCCGGCCGAGGAAGTGGAGCTGGTGTGCACGGATGTTCCGGCCCTGGTCCAGGCGATCAGGACGCTGGCCGTGCGAGGGGCCCCGCTGCTGGGGATCGCGGGAGCGTACGGCGTCGCGCTGGCAGCCGCGCGGGGCTTCGATGTGGACGACGCCGCCGAGACCCTGGCGCACGCGCGGCCGACCGCCGTCAATCTCGGGTACGGCGTGCGGCGGGCCGCCGGGGCCTTTCACGCCGCGCTCGGCGGCGGTGCGGGACGCGGGGAGGCCGCCGCCGCGGCGCTGGCCGAGGCCCGCGCGGTGCATGCCGAGGACGCCGAGGCCAGCGCGCGGATGGCGGAGCTGGGACGGGCGCTGCTGGGGGAGCTGCTGCCGGGTGGCGGCCACCGGATCCTCACGCACTGCAACACGGGGGCGCTGGTGTCCGGGGGCGAGGGGACCGCCCTGGCGGTGGCGCTGGCGGTGCACCGGGCCGGGGAGCTGCGGCGGCTGTGGGTGGACGAGACCCGTCCGCTGCTGCAGGGGGCCAGGCTGACGGCGTACGAGGCGGCGCGGGCCGGCATGGCGTACACCGTGCTCGCCGACGGGGCGGCGGGGTCGCTGTTCGCGGCCGGTGAGGTGGACGCGGTGCTGATCGGTGCGGACCGGATCGCGGCGGACGGGTCGGTGGCCAACAAGGTGGGCAGCTATCCGCTGGCGGTGCTGGCCCGTTATCACCACGTTCCGTTCGTGGTGGTGGCGCCGACCAGCACGGTGGATCTGGGGACAGCGGAGGGAGCGTTGATCGAGGTGGAGCACCGTCCGGGGCACGAGGTGACGGAATTCATGGTGCCGCAGGTTCCGGGGGGCGGGGCGGAGGCGGGCGTGGGGATACCGGTGGCACCGCTGGGCGCGCAGGCCTACAACCCGGCGTTCGACGTCACGCCGGCCGAGCTGGTGACCGCGATCGTCACGGAGGCCGGAGTGATCTCCCCGGTGGTCGGTAACGATCTTGTGGAACTGTGTTCCACCTCACGATTCGGTAAGTCACGATCAGGTAATGGGATGATGGCCGAATGAAGGGACGCGTCCTGGTCGTCGACGACGACACCGCACTGGCAGAGATGCTCGGCATCGTGCTGCGCGGCGAAGGCTTTGAACCGTCGTTCGTGTCGGACGGCGACAAGGCTCTCGCCGCCTTCCGCGACGCCAAGCCCGACCTCGTACTCCTGGACCTCATGCTGCCCGGACGGGACGGCATCGAGGTGTGCCGGCTCATCCGGGCCGAGTCCGGGGTGCCGATCGTGATGCTGACCGCCAAGAGCGACACTGTCGACGTGGTGGTCGGGCTCGAGTCGGGTGCGGACGACTACATCGTCAAGCCGTTCAAGCCGAAGGAGCTGGTGGCCCGGATCCGGGCGCGGCTGCGGCGGTCGGAGGAGCCGGCGCCGGAGCAGCTGGCCATCGGTGACCTCGTCATCGATGTGGCGGGCCACTCCGTCAAGCGGGACGGGCAGTCGATAGCGCTCACGCCGCTGGAGTTCGACCTGCTGGTGGCGCTGGCCCGCAAGCCGTGGCAGGTCTTCACCCGTGAGGTGCTGCTGGAGCAGGTGTGGGGCTATCGCCATGCCGCCGACACCCGGCTGGTCAACGTCCATGTGCAGCGGCTGCGTTCCAAGGTCGAGAAGGACCCGGAGCGGCCGGAGATCGTGGTGACCGTGCGCGGCGTCGGCTATAAGGCCGGACCCAGCTGATATGCCCCGGGACGGTTCGGCTCCGGGGAACAGGCGGGGGCGGACCGTCGGCACGGCGGGAAGAATGTCCCTTTTCGAGCGTTTGTTGAGGGGTGGGCAGTTGCTGCCTGACGGGGCGTCGAGCGGCCCTGTCCACCCCCTGCTGCGGCTGTTCGGCCGCTGGGTCCGCCGTCCGCTGCTGCCCGCGCTGCGTCTGTGGCGGCGCAACATCCAGCTGCGGGTGGTCGCCTCCACCCTGGTGATGTCGCTGGGTGTGGTGGTGCTGCTGGGCATCGTGGTGATCGTGCAGGTCCGCAACGGGCTGATGGACGCCAAGCGGCAGGCCGCCCAGAGTCAGGCAGCCGGAGGCTTCGCGGCCGCGCAGAAGATGGCCGACGGCGTCGGCGAGGCCCGCGCCGACGAGGGATCGCGGACCGGAAACCGCGGCACGCAGGACTCGGCGACCTGGCTGACCAGCCTGGTGGAGCAGCTCGCCAGCGGCGGCAAGGGCGTCTTCTCGGTCGTGGCGCTCAGCACGGACTCCGAGGTGCAACAGCCCTTCGGCGACAGCACCCAGGGCCCGCGCGGCCCCCGCGCCTCGGGCGATGTGGACCCCGAGCTGAGCGTGCCGCTGGAGCTGCGCCAGAAGCTGGACGGCAAGACCGGTACGTCCTTTCGGCAGTACACCCAGATCAAGCGCAAGGGGCACGAGGAGGGGGTGCCCGCGCTCGTCATCGGCAAGCGGCTGAGCGACGCCAACAGCAACCCCTACCAGCTCTATTACCTCTTCCCCCTGGACCAGGAGGAGAAGTCCCTCACCCTGGTGAAGACCACCCTGGCCACGGCAGGGGTGTTCCTGGTGGCGCTGCTCGGGGCGATCGCCTGGCTGGTGGTGCGCCAGGTCGTCTCGCCCGTACGGATGGCCGCCGGGATCTCCGAGGGGCTGGCGGCGGGGCTGCTCCAGGAACGGATGAAGGTCACCGGCGAGGACGACATCGCGCGCCTGGGCGAGTCCTTCAACAAGATGGCGCAGAACCTCCAGGTCAAGATCCAGCAGCTGGAGGAGCTGTCGCGGATGCAGCGCCGGTTCGTCTCGGACGTCTCGCACGAGCTGCGCACGCCCCTGACGACCGTACGGATGGCCGCGGACGTCATCCACGAGGCGCGGGAGGACTTCGACCCGGCCACCGCCCGCTCGGCGGAGCTGCTGCGCGGCCAGCTGGACCGCTTCGAGTCGCTGCTCGCCGACCTGCTGGAGATCAGCAGGTTTGACGCGGGAGCGGCCGCGCTGGAGGCCGAGCCGATAGACCTGCGCGATGTCGTCCACCGCGTCATCGAAGGCGCCGAGCCGCTGGCCGAGCGCAAGGGCAGCCGCATCCTGGTGCGCGGCGCCGAGCAGCCCGTGGTCGCCGAGGCGGACGCCCGGCGCGTGGAGCGGGTGCTGCGCAACCTGGTCGTCAACGCCGTCGAGCACGGCGAGGGGCGCGATGTGGTGGTGCGCCTGGCCTCCGCCGGTGACCGGCGCGGCGGCTCGGTGGCGGTCGCGGTGCGCGACTACGGCGTGGGCCTCAAGCCCGGCGAGGCGACCAGGGTGTTCAACCGTTTCTGGCGCGCGGACCCGGCCCGGGCTCGTACGACCGGAGGCACCGGCCTCGGCCTGTCGATCGCGGTCGAGGACGCCCGGCTGCACGGCGGCTGGCTGCAGGCCTGGGGCGAGCCGGGCGGCGGCTCGCAGTTCCGGCTGACGCTGCCGCGTACGGCGGGCGAGGCGCTGCGCGGCTCCCCGATATCCCTGGAGCCCGAGGACTCGCGGCGCAACCGCAAGCGCAACCACGGCCAGGCGCGCGGCGCGGGGCGCAAGAACACCACCATCCCCGCCCAGTCCCGCGCCCCCGGCCCGCTCGCGGCGGCCACCTCCTCGACGGCGGGCCCGGCGGCACTGCCGGGCAACGGCGCCCGTGTGGTGGCGCCCGGCGCGGAGACGGCCGACGGGGCGCGGGGCGAGGGCAGGCCGGCGGACGGCGCACGGGCGGACGGCACACGGACCCCGCGCCCCACAGGGACCGCGGGACCGGCGGTTTCCGGGGACGGCAGGGGGCCGGGCCGTGGCGTACGCGCCGAGGCGGGGACGGCCGAGGACGGACGGGGCGGGCATCAGGAGGGCGAGCTTCGTGGGCGCTGAACGTGACGGGCTGCGAGGCGGCGCCCTGGATACGGGCGGCGCCGGGCCCCGTAGGGCGCGCGGCGCGCGTACCCGCGCCCTCGCGCTGCTCGGCTGCGGCGCGCTGGTGCTGGCGGGCTGTGCCTCCATGCCGGACAGCGGGGACCCCACGGAGGTCGACCAGTCGCCGCGCGCCGAGCGGGACTCGCAGGTGCGGGTCTACGGCGTGCCGCCGCGCGACGGCGCCTCGCCGATCGCGGTGGTCCGCGGCTTCCTGGACGCGACGACCAGCGACGAGGAGCGTTTCCCCACGGCCCGTCAGTACCTGGCCAAGTCGGTACGGGACACCTGGGACCCGTTCGTGGGCACCAACGTGCTCCAGGACCGGCCGACGGCCAAGGACACCGGGCAGCTCAACCGGGAGGACTCCGACGGCTATACGGTCGGCCTCTCGGGCAGCCAGATCGCGACCGTGGACAGCAAGCACGCCTATACGCCGCAGGAGAAGCAGTACAAGGTCGGCATCCACCTCATCAAGGAGGGGGACCAGTGGCGGATCGACCGGCTGCCCAACGGGCTGGTGCTGGGGCTCTCCGACTTCCAGCGCATATACCGCTCCGTCAACAAGTACTACTTCGCGTCCTACAACTCCGAGGCGCGGGAGGCCAGGGCGGACAAGAACGTGCTCGTCGCCGACCCCGTCTATCTGCGCCAGCGCATAGACCCCGTCACCGCCAGCGCCAGGGCCCTCCTGGAGGGCCCCACCAACTGGCTGAACCAGGTGACCTCGACGGCGTTCCCCACCGGCACCACCCTCAAGGACAAGGGGCTGTCCCTGGACGACTCCAACGCCCTGCGGGTGCGGCTGAGCAAGCAGGCCGAGCACATCGAGACCGGCCAGTGCCGGCGGATGGCGGCCCAACTGCTCTACACCGTCCAGGACATGACGCGCGCCTCCAAGATCAGTGAGGTGGAGCTCCAGGGCGAGAGCGGCGGCTCGCTGTGCGTGCTGACGCAGGATCAGGCCAACCGGGAGTTCGCCCCGCGCAAGCGCTACGGCCACGCCACTCCCAAGGAGTACTTCATCGACCAGGACCACCGGGTGGTCAGCACGGGCGACAGCGGTACGGAACCGACTCCCGTCCCCGGGCCGTTCGGCAGGGCCAAGCTCCATCTGCGCTCGGTCGGCGTCTCGCGCGGCGAGGACATCGCGGCCGGCGTCCTGACCAACGGCCGTGCGCTGTACGTCGCTCCGCTGCAGGACGGTGCCGAGCAGGGCGAGGTGCGCCTGCGCAGCCGGTCCTCGGACAAGAACTACGGCCTGACCGCGCCCAGTTGGGACGGCCTGGGGGACCTGTGGATCGCGGACGCCGACGAGGACGGCTCGCGGTTGCTGCGGCTGCGCCACGGCACCGAGGAGCCCGAGGAGGTCTCGGTGCCCGGCCTCGGTGAGCGGCGCATCAAGGCCGTCCGGATGGCGGCCGACGGCATCCGTATCGCCCTGCTGGTGGAGGAGAAGGGGCGTACGACCCTGCAGCTGGGCCGGGTCGAGCGGGGCGGCACCCCCGAGCACCCCAAGCTCGCCGTCCAGGAACTGCGGCCCATCGCGCCGCAGTTGGAGGACGTGGCGGCCGCTTCCTGGGCGGGCGGCAGCCGCCTGGTGGTCGTCGGGCGGGAGTCCGGCGGCGTCCAGCAGATGCAGTACATGGAGACCGACGGCTCCGCCTCCAACGCCCAGACGCTGCCCGGGGTCAACGGTGTGAAGGCGGTGGCGGCCTCGGAGGACGAGTCCCGGCCGCTGCTGGCGCTGGCGGCCGAGGGGATCGTACGGCTGCCGCTGGACGCGAACTGGAAGACGGTGGCCAAGGACGGCACGGCGCCGGTCTACCCGGGCTGAGGCGGCGGGCCGCGGGGCGGGAGAGCGGACCGCGGCGCCGCATTTGCGCCCGTCCCCGGGCGGCCGCGCGGAGTTTTCCACAGGGGGTGGTTTCGGCCCGCGGACGGCGGCAAGGTGGAGACATGCGCGGTCTGTGGCAGGAATTCACCGGCCTGGTGCTGCCCGTCGACTGCGCCGGGTGCGGCCGTCCGCGCACCGAGCTGTGCGAGGAGTGCCGCCGGGTGCTGTCGCGCGGCCGTGGCGGGCGTGGGCCGGGGCGGGTGCGGCCCGATCCGGTGCCCGCGGGGCTG
Source organism: Streptomyces sp. UF-297 (assembly GCF_058245575.1). Taxonomy (NCBI): domain Bacteria; kingdom Bacillati; phylum Actinomycetota; class Actinomycetes; order Kitasatosporales; family Streptomycetaceae; genus Streptomyces; species Streptomyces sp. UF-297. Next base: position 12,002 of record NZ_JBSIBZ010000046.1, read on the forward strand.
CCCCGGGTGAGCGCCGCCGCCGTGTACGCGGACGAGGTGCGCGCCGTGCTGCTCGCGCACAAGGAGCGCGGTGCGCTGCGGCTGGCGGGCCCGCTGGGCGCGGCGCTGGCCGGTGCCGTACGCGCCCTGGGGCCCGGTGGCGGGCCGCTGCTGCTGGTGCCGGTACCCTCGGCCCGGCGCTCGGTGGCCGGGCGGGGCCACGACCCGGTGCGCAGGATCGCGCGGGCGGCGGCGGGCGAGCTGCGCGGGGCCGGTGCCGCGGCGCGGGTGCTGGCGGTGCTGCGGCAGCGGCGCCCGGTGGCCGACCAGGCGGGCCTGAGCGCTCGACAGCGGCTGGAGAATCTCTCGGGTGCCCTGGAGGCCGTACGGGGTGCCGAAAGGCTGCTGGAGGCGGCTCCAGTGGTGCTGGTGGACGACCTGGTGACCACGGGGGCGTCGCTCGCGGAAGCCGCGCGGGCCGTGAAGAGCGCTGGTGGAAGGGTTGCCGGTGCCGCAGTGGTGGCTGCGCCGCACGCTGCTTTCGAAATCAACTGGAACTGACCGGGAAAATTAATCGTTGCAGGTAACGAGGGCGAAAAATCACCCAAACGGAGCTAGCGGCCGTGAGGGGGTGCCGACACCCGTCCGGGCGAGCTATGTTCGGTTGTGAGGACTTGGCAGACGCTTTGCCTCACTTGCCGGGATAAGTGCGCTTACGGGCTTATGCGGCAACGCTTGCAGTGGCTCGCAAAACGCTGGCGTGGAGATCTTGTCAGTGGGGGAGGAGGAGGTGAAAGTCGCCAAGTCCGAGGCTTCGGCAATTACCGGAGTCTGGTGCAAGAAGGAATTGCTCCGCCCGCTGAGCGGAGCGATCCGGGAACGGAGTTCTGCGTGGACATCGTCGTCAAGGGCCGCAAGACCGAGGTGCCCGAGCGGTTCCGCAAGCACGTGGCCGAGAAGCTGAAGCTGGACAAGGTTCAGAAGCTCGACGGCAAGGTGATCAGCCTGGACGTCGAGGTGTCCAAGGAGCCCAACCCGCGGCAGGCCGACCGTTCCGACCGAGTGGAGATCACCCTCCGCTCCCGTGGCCCGGTCGTCCGGGCCGAGGCATCTGCCGCCGACCCGTACGCCGCGCTGGACCTGGCCACGGCCAAGCTGGAGGCGCGGCTGCGCAAGCAGCACGACAAGCGCCACTCGCGCCGCGGCAACGGCCGCATCCCGGCGAGCGAGGTCGCCGTCACCGTCCCCGACGCCGCGCGCCTGAACGGCCACGGGGAGACCGCGGCGGAGGAGTCCGCGGGCGAGGCCAAGGTGCCCACCACGCGGATGGGTTCGCTGGAGATCCAGGGTGAAGGCCCCCTGGTGGTCCGGGAGAAGACCCACGCCGCCGCGCCGATGGCGCTGGACCAGGCGCTGTACGAGATGGAGTTGGTGGGCCACGACTTCTATCTCTTCGTCGACATCGACACCAAACAGCCGAGCGTCGTCTACCGGCGCCACGCCTATGACTACGGCGTGATCCGGCTGAATTCCGACCCGTTCGCCGAGGAGGCGCCCACTGGCGCCGGCGGCGCGCTCGGCGGCTGATATCCGTCGGCAGGGTGCCCCCGGTGCACGCCGGGGGCACCATTGCGCCTGCGAGAGGCAGGAGTTGAGGCCGTATAGTGTCTGTGCCAGCCAGGGTGCTTGTGGGCACGAAACGGCGAGTAGCCGGGGAGACCGTTGTATGGCGTTGATCGGGCTGGCCGCAGGGGGCTGTTGTCAACCAGCCTTATCTCCAAGCTCTGGCCTTCCGGCCGAGTAGTTGACGGGGAGGAACGATGGGGGACAGCTTCGGTCCCGTGCGTGGCGCGTCCGCCGGTGACGACGGTTCCGGGGGCGGTGGTGCCGGCATGGACGCGAGCCTGTCGCGCAAGGAGCCGATCAGGGTCCTGGTGGTGGACGACCACGCGCTCTTCCGCCGCGGCCTGGAGATCGTGCTCGCCCAGGAGGAGGACATCCAGGTCGTCGGTGAGGCCGGGGACGGCGCGGAGGCGGTGGACAAGGCCGCCGACCTGCTGCCGGACATCGTGCTGATGGACGTACGGATGCCCAAGCGCGGCGGCATCGAGGCCTGCACCTCCATCAAGGAGGTGGCCCCCAGCGCGAAGATCATCATGCTGACGATCAGCGACGAGGAGGCCGACCTCTACGACGCGATCAAGGCCGGGGCCACGGGATATCTCCTCAAGGAGATCTCCACCGACGAGGTGGCCACCGCCATCCGCGCGGTCGCCGACGGCCAGTCCCAGATCAGCCCGTCGATGGCGTCCAAGCTGCTGACCGAGTTCAAGTCGATGATCCAGCGCACGGACGAACGCCGGCTCGTGCCGGCCCCGCGCCTGACCGACCGAGAGCTGGAGGTCCTCAAGCTCGTCGCCACGGGCATGAACAACCGCGACATCGCCAAGGAACTGTTCATCTCCGAGAACACCGTGAAGAACCACGTCCGCAACATCCTGGAGAAGCTTCAGCTGCACTCCAGGATGGAGGCGGTGGTCTACGCGATGCGGGAGAAGATCCTGGAGATCCGCTAGCGGAATCCAGGGGCTGCGGGCGGCAACTCCTCATCTTTGTCAGGCGAGTTGGGCGACTTCGGCGCGCAGTGCGGTGGCCAGGGCGGGGTCGTCGCAGCGCTCGATGCGTACGCTGTCGCAGCCCACCCACTCGGCGGCCTCGCGCAGGGCCTGGGCCATGGGGCGCACCGCCTTGGCATCGCGCATCGAGACCTGGCGGGCGATGAGCACGGAGCCCTCGCGGGCCGGGTCCACCCGGCCCACCAGCCTGCCGCCGGCCAGCAGCGGCATCGCGAAATAGCCGTGTATCCGCTTGGGCCTGGGCACATAGGCCTCCAGGCGGTGGGTGAAGCCGAAGATGCGCTCCGTGCGCGGGCGGTCCCAGATCAGGGAGTCGAAGGGCGAGAGCAGGGTCGTGCGGTGGCGGCCGCGGGGCGTGGTGGCGAGGGCGGCGGGATCGGCCCAGGCGGGCTTGCCCCAACCCTCGACCTCGATTGGCACCAGGCCCGAGCCCTCGATGACGGCGTCGACCTGCTCGGCCTTGAGGCGGTGGTAGTCGGCCAGATCCGCGCGGGTGGCGACCCCCATCGCCGCCCCGGCCTGGGCGACCAGGCGGCGGGTGCACTCGGCGTCGTCCAGGTCGTCGTGCAGGAGATCGCCGGGGATCGCGCGCTCGGCGAGGTCGTACACGCGCTTCCAGCCGCGGCGCTGCGTACACACCACCGCGCCGGTGTCCAGCAGCCACTCCACCGCGATCTTGGTCTCGGACCAGTCCCACCACTCGCCGCCCTTCCTGCCGCCGCCCAGCTCGGTGGTGGTCAGCGGGCCGTCGGCCTTGAGGCGGTCCACTACGGCGGTGCAGGAGCGCTCGGAGTCCTGCATGATGTGCCAGCGGTGACCCTTGGCGCGGTAGGCCCGGCGACGGAAGGCGAAGTGCGGCCACTCCTCCACCGGCAGGATGCAGGCGGCGTGCGACCAGTACTCGAAGCTGTGGGGCCGCCGCGACGGCGCGCCGTCGGGCGCCGCCGCCGATCCGGGAGTCCAGTAGGCGGCCTCCACGGCCGGGCGGCCGACCGCGCCGAGGCGGGCGTAGGGGATCAGCTCGTGGGAGCGGGCCAGTACGGAGATGGTGTCCAGCTGCACCGCGCCCAGGCTGCGCAGCACACCGCCCACGCCCGCGCGGCGGTCCGGCGCCCCGAGCAGGCCCTGCGCGCGCAGCGCCAGGCGCCGCGCCTCGTCGGCGGACAGAGAGGTCATGGGCCTGGGGGACTTCGCTGCTGTCATGCCCGACAGCGTAGGGGCGGCCACTGACAACGCCCGCGGCAGCGCTTTGGCCGCGGGCGCGGCGAACTGGTCAGCGGGGAAAGGGGAGATGGGGCGTCGCGGAGGGCAGGCCCAGGTCGGCGGGGAGCAGCGAGCCGACCCAGGCGTCCCGGCGGGTGCCGCCGTGCAGCAGCCGGGCGCGCAGGGTGCCCTCCATGTGGAACCCGGCGCTGCGGGCGACGGCCCGCGAGCCCTCGTTGCCGACCTCGGCGAACCACTCCAGGCGCTCCACGCCGACCTCGGCCAGCGCCCAGCGCGCCACCTCGCGGGCCGCCTCGGCGGTGTACCCCTTGCCGCGCTGCTCCTTCGCCGTCCAGTAGCCGATCTCGGCCTGCCGGTCGGCGGTGTGCAGCCGGTCCAGGCGGACCAGGCCGATGCAGCCCACCAGCGCCCCGTCCGCGCGGGTGCGGGCGACGAAGCTGTACCCGGTGTCCGCGCGCCAGTTCTCGGGGGAGACGGTGCCCGTGAACTGCTCCGCGTCCTGGAGGCCGTAAGGGGACGGCACGTTCGTGTAGCGCGGAATGTCGGGGTCCTGGCAGGCGGCGTGCACATCGGGGGCGTCGGACAGGGCCGGCGGGCGCAGGACGAGGCGCTCGGTGGCGAGAGTGACGGGCTCCATACGGGGAGTCTGCGGTGCGGGCCCGGGCCGGGGCGAGGGGTTTTTCCCGGACCGCCCGGCACCTTCTGCGGGCCTGACACGTTCTAGGGGGCGAGGGGCCGGTACGGAAAGACCGGGGATACCGCCCTTCGCGGTGCCTCCGCGGCGGCGGACCTCCCGGCCGGGTGGGGTCCTACCTTACGATGGCCGTTGCGGCGGGGCCTGCCCCCTGGAAAAATGCCGCGCCCGCGCACCCTCCCCCTCCTGCGGCGGGGGAACCCACCGCGCCAAGCCCGACCGGCAAGGAGACCAGCCCTAGTGTCCGTCTTGACGAAGATCATGCGTGCAGGCGAAGGAAAGATCCTGCGCAAACTGCACCGCATCGCGGGCCAGGTCAACTCCATCGAAGAGGACTTCGCCGCCCTCTCCGACGCCGAGCTGCGGGCGCTGACCGATGAGTACAAGGAGCGGTACGCCGACGGCGAGAGCCTGGACGACCTGCTCCCCGAGGCCTTCGCGACGGTCCGCGAGGCCGCCAAGCGCGTGCTGGGCCAGCGCCACTACGACGTCCAGCTGATGGGCGGCGCGGCCCTTCACATGGGCTACGTCGCCGAGATGAAGACCGGTGAGGGTAAGACCCTGGTCGGCACCCTGCCCACGTATCTGAACGCGCTGTCCGGCAAGGGCGTCCACCTGATCACGGTCAACGACTACCTGGCCGAGCGCGACTCGGAGATGATGGGCCGGGTCCACAAGTTCCTGGGCCTGAGTGTGGGCTGCATTCTGGCCAACATGACGCCGGCGCAGCGCCGCGAGCAGTACAACTGCGACATCACCTACGGCACGAACAACGAGTTCGGCTTCGACTACCTGCGCGACAACATGGCCTGGTCGAAGGACGAGCTGGTCCAGCGCGGCCACAACTTCGCGGTCGTGGACGAGGTCGACTCCATCCTGGTCGACGAGGCCCGTACGCCGCTGATCATCTCCGGTCCCGCGGACTCCGCCACCAAGTGGTACGGCGACTTCGCCAAGCTGGTCAAGCGCCTGAAGAAGGGCGAGGCCGGCAACCCGCAGCGCGGCATCGAGGAGAGCGGCGACTACGACGTCGACGAGAAGAAGCGCACCGTCGGCATCCACGAGTCCGGTGTCGCCAAGGTCGAGGACTGGCTGGGCATCGACAACCTCTACGAGTCGGTGAACACCCCCCTCGTCGGCTACCTGAACAACGCCATCAAGGCCAAGGAACTGTTCAAGAAGGACAAGGACTACGTCGTCATCGACGGCGAGGTCATGATCGTCGACGAGCACACCGGCCGTATCCTCGCCGGCCGCCGCTACAACGAGGGCATGCACCAGGCCATCGAGGCGAAGGAAGGGGTGGAGATCAAGGACGAGAACCAGACGCTCGCCACGATCACCCTCCAGAACTTCTTCCGCCTCTACGACAAGCTCTCCGGCATGACCGGTACGGCCATGACCGAGGCCGCGGAGTTCCACCAGATCTACAAGCTCGGCGTCGTCCCGATCCCGACGAACAAGCCGATGGTCCGCATGGACCAGGCCGACCTGATCTACCGCACCGAGCCCGCGAAGTTCGCCGCGGTCGTCGAGGACATCGTCGAGAAGCACGAGAAGGGCCAGCCGATCCTGGTCGGCACGACCTCCGTGGAGAAGTCGGAGTACCTCTCCCAGCAGCTCAACAAGCGCGGCGTGGCCCACGAGGTCCTCAACGCCAAGCAGCACGACCGGGAGGCGTCCATCGTCGCCCAGGCCGGCCGCAAGGGCGCCGTCACCGTCGCCACGAACATGGCGGGCCGCGGTACGGACATCAAGCTCGGCGGCAACCCCGACGACCTCGCCGAGGCCGAGCTGCGCCAGATGGGCCTGGACCCGGTGGAGCACGTCGAGGAGTGGGCGGCCGCGCTGCCCGCCGCCCTGGAGCGCGCCGAGGCCGCGGTCAAGGCGGAGTTCGAGGAGGTCAAGGAGCTCGGCGGGCTGTACGTGCTGGGCACCGAGCGCCACGAGTCGCGCCGTATCGACAACCAGCTGCGCGGCCGCTCCGGCCGTCAGGGCGACCCGGGCGAGTCCCGCTTCTACCTGTCGCTGGGCGACGACCTGATGCGCCTGTTCAAGGCCCAGATGGTCGAGCGCGTCATGGCGATGGCCAACGTTCCCGACGACGTACCGATCGAGAACAAGATGGTCACCCGCGCCATCGCCTCCGCCCAGTCGCAGGTCGAGCAGCAGAACTTCGAGACCCGCAAGAACGTCCTGAAGTACGACGAGGTCCTCAACCGCCAGCGCGAGGTCATCTACGGCGAGCGCCGCCGCGTCCTTGAGGGCGAGGACCTCCAGGACCAGATCAAGCACTTCATGGACGACACCATCGACGCCTACGTCCAGGCGGAGACGGTCGAGGGCTTCGCCGAGGAGTGGGACCTGGACCGCCTGTGGGGCGCGTTCAAGCAGCTCTACCCGGTCAAGCTGACCATCGAGGAGCTGGAGGAGGAGGTCGGCGACCGGGCCGGCATCACCGCCGAGTACCTGGGCGACGCGGTCAAGGCGGACATCCACGCGCAGTACGCCGCGCGCGAGGAGCAGCTCGGCTCGGACATCATGCGCGAGCTGGAGCGCCGCGTGGTGCTCTCGGTCCTGGACCGCAAGTGGCGCGAGCACCTCTACGAGATGGACTACCTCCAGGAGGGCATCGGCCTGCGCGCGATGGCCCAGAAGGACCCGCTGGTGGAGTACCAGCGCGAGGGCTTCGACATGTTCACCGCCATGATGGAGGGCATCAAGGAGGAGTCCGTCGGCTACCTGTTCAACCTGGAGGTCCAGGTCGAGCAGCAGGTCGAGGAGGTCCCGGTGGACGCCGACGCCAAGACCTCGCTGGACAAGGACGCGCAGGACGCCGTCCCCGCGGGCGCCGGGCGCCCGGAGATCCACGCCAAGGGCCTGGAGGCGCCGCAGCGCCCGGACCGGCTGCACTTCTCCGCCCCGACGGTGGACGGTGAGGGCGGCGTGGTCGAGGGCGACTTCGCCAGCGACGAGGACGGCGCGCCGGCCCGTTCGGAGTCGGACGGCCTCACGCGCGCCGAGCGGCGCAAGGCCCAAAAGGGCGGGCGTCGCCGCAAGAAGTAGATCGATACCGGCACTGCACGGTGCGCAGGGCGGTCACCACTTCGGTGACCGCCCTCTTGCGTCCGCTCTACGTACGGGACTCCAGCTCGAAGGCGGCGCAGCGCCAGCGGGCGTCCTCGCCGAGCTCCAGGCGGAAGGCCAGGGCGCGCAGCCGCTCGCCGGAGACGATGCGGGCGAAGGCCTCGATGACGCCGTCCTGGGGGCGGAACTCGTCGCAGTGGCGTACGGCAGGGGTGCCGGCGTACGCGGCGGCCGGGCGCAGCGGGGCGTGCGGGGCCAGCTCGATGAGCCGGTCGTAGGCGATCGGCAGCGCGTGGCCCAGCAGGACGTGGACGGGGCGCTGGCCGCTGAGGGTGAGCAGCAGGCGCTCGGCGAACCAGTAGCGGGGCAGGCGGTCGCGCTCCGGGCGCCTGAGCGCGCCGCCCGGGCGCCGGCTGTCGCGGCGGGACGGGGGCGCGGACCTGGTCCTGCCGGGACCGGCCGCCCTGCGCGGTGCCGAGGAGGTCCGGTCCTTGTACGAGCGCCTGTCCATGCTGATCGCCCCCGTTGTGCCGGGCCCGGAATTACCGGGCGGTAGCTTCGTGTCGGGGAACTTCTACCGGCGGCGCGGAAGGGGCGGCAAGGGGAGATGGGCTCGGCCGCGGCGGGCGGAAAGTTCACCTATCAGGGGGATGGAGGACGCGGCGGGCCGGTCGGGGCGGGAGCGGGGGTGCGGTGCGCCGGGCGCGGGGCGCCGCGGGGCTCCGGGGCACGATGGGGGACTCTCGCCCGTATGCTGACTGCGCGGTTCCACGGCTGCGGGTCCACGACTGCGGTGCTCACCACGGTGCCAAGGCTTGCCGGCCTGTGGTTCGCGAGCCTGGGTGGAGCGAGTGAAAGCGGCGGATATGCGCGTCTATGTACCTATGACCCTTCCTGCTCTGGCGGAGGCGCACCAGGCCGGAGAGCTGGGCCCCGGCCCGCTGCACGCGTACGCCGTCACCCCCGCCCTGCGCGAGTGGTACGTCTCCGACGACATCGAGGAGCTGGAGTACGCGGCCCTCAACCGCGCGGCGCAGGCCTCCCTGCGGCGGCTGGCGGCCGATCCGCAGGCCGCGCGGCGGCGCGTCGTGGTGGCCGTGGACGTGCCGGACGGCGCGGCGGTGGCCGACCCGGACCGGGGGCTGGACCCCGCGGCGCTGGGCGAGGTGCGGATCGCGGGGCCGGTGCCGATGGGCAAGGCGGCGGCGGTGCACGTGGACGCGGACGACGCCGAGGCGGATGTCGCGGCGGCAGCGGCGGCGCTGGGGGCGGCGGATCTGGGCGATGACGACGCGCAGTTCACGGTGGACGGGGCGGAGGACCACGACCTGATGTGGTTCGGGGTGCAGGAGATCCCCCACCTCGTGGAGTGAGGCCGGAGGGCGGGGGCCGGTCGCGGTGTCAGTGGGCGCGGGTACCTTCTTGATATGGGGCTGGATACAGGGCTTGGTACGGGGAAGCACGCGACGCACATCGTCTGGGACTGGAACGGCACGCTCTTTCACGACCTCGACGCGGTGATCGGCGCGACCAACGCCGCGTTCGCGGAGATCGGGCTGGAGCCGATCACGCTGGAGCGGTACCGCGAGCTGTACTGCGTACCGATCCCCAAGTTCTACGAGCGGCTGATGGGGCGGCTGCCGACGGACGCCGAGTGGGAGCTCATGGACGAGGCGTTCCATCGGCACTACACCCTGCGGCGGGCGGCCTGCGGGCTCGCCGAGGGGGTCGAGGTGCTGCTGGAGGGGTGGCAGTCGGCGGGCCGCAGCCAGTCGATCCTGAGCATGTACGGGCACGACGAACTGATACCGATCGTGCGGGAGTTCGGCATCGAGTCGCACTTCGTGCGGGTGGAGGGGCGGACGGGGCCGTCCGGCGGGAGCAAGAGCGCGCACATGGTGCGGCATCTGTCGGCGCTCGCGGGGGACGGGGTGGAGCCGGAGCGCACGGTCGTGATCGGGGACGCGGCGGACGACGCGGTGGCGGCGCGGGGCGCGGGGGCGCTGGCGGTGCTCTATACGGGTGGGTCGCACTCCCGGGACAGCCTTGTCGCCGCAGGGGCGGGGGTGCCGATCGTGGATACGTTGGCGGAAGCGGTGGAGGTGGCGCGGGGGTTGGCCTCCTAGGGCCAGGCGTCGCCAGGCAGACGGGACTTTGACGACAGGCCCTAGGGGTCCTCAAGCGCCGGACGGGCTGGAACGTGGGCCTGCCGGCCGGGCCTTCTCAAACGCCGGAGGGGCTGATTTCGCTGGGCTCGTCCGCGAGGAGCGGCTGGAGTTCGACCCTGATCGCGCTACGTCACCGGGGCCTTGGCGCGGAGGACGGTGAGGAACTCGCGCATCCAGCTGGAGTGGTCGGGCCAGGCCCGGGAGGAGACGAGGGTGCCGTCGACGACGACTTCGGAGTCCTGGAAGGTGGCGCCGGCGGCCTGCATGTCGAGTTCGAGGGCCGGGTAGGCGGTCAGGCGGCGGCCGTTGAGGCCGCCGATGGCGGCGGTCAGCAGGGGGCCGTGGCAGATCTGCGCGACCGGCTTGTCGGCGTCGAAGAAGGCCTTGACGAGCTTGCGCAGCTCCGGGTCGTTGCGCAGGTACTCGGGCGCCCGGCCGCCGGGGACGACCAGGGCGACGTACTGCCCGGCGTCCACCTCGGCGAAGGCGAGGTCGGCGGGCCAGGTGTAGCCGGGCTTCTCGGTGTACGTGTCGAAGCCGGGCTCGAAGTCGTGGACCACGAAGCGCAGGGTCTTGCGGGTGGGGGCGGCGACATGGACGTCGTACCCCTCTTCGCGCAGTCGCTGGTAGGGGTAGAGGACCTCCAGGGACTCCGCCGCGTCACCGGTCACGATCAGGATCTTGGCAGCCATGCCGTCCACCTCCGCGCTGTGTGCCGTGCTCGCCTTCCCGCTCAACGTCCTCCGGTTCGCCGCGCTTGCCAAGACCCCGTGCGGGGTTCCGGTCGCTGTCCGAAACGGTGCGGGTACGTCAAGGGCAAGGAAGTGGTTATCTCCACACACTGCGCATGACGACACAGGTGCCGGGAGCGATAGCCTTGCACCGTGATCAGCGCGATATCCCGCGGGGGCGGCAAGGCCCTCGCCTGGCGCCCGGGGCACCACAGTGACCGGGCGGTCGTTGATCTTCGCAATCCGGACCGGATGTCGATTTTGTCAATGTTGGCGAATAGTCGCCCGGTCGTCTCGCCCCGCGGCATAGCGTCGATCCTGACCGGAAACCCCGCGTCGCGACGTTGTACCGCTCCCGCAGATTCCGCCGATTCCGCCCCATTTGCGGAGTTCTTCCACGACGTCACGCAACGGCGCGCGACAGGAGCCAGAGGACATGCAGAACAAGCTGGACGAAGCCAAGACCGAGCTGCTCGCCAGGGCAGCCCGGGTCGCTGAGAGCAGCCCGGCCGGGGGACAGACCCCGGTACAGGGCCTCGACCCGGAGACCCTCCTGGGATACCTCCAGCGCTACTACCTGCACACGGCTGCCGAGGACCTCACCGACCGCGACCCGGTCGACGTCTTCGGCGCGGCCCTTTCCCACTACCGCCTCGCGGAGAACCGCCCGCAGGGCACCGCCAACGTACGGGTGCACACCCCGACCGTCGAGGAGAACGGCTGGACCTGCAGCCACTCCGTGGTCGAGGTCGTCACCGACGACATGCCCTTCCTCGTCGACTCCGTCACCAACGAGCTCTCCCGCCAGGGCCGCGGCATCCACGTCGTGATCCACCCGCAGGTCATCGTCCGCCGTGACCTGACCGGCAAGCTCATCGAGGTGCTGGACAACACCTGCGACGCGCACGGCAGCACCGGCAAGGGCAAGGCCCGCGAGCTGCCGCACGACGCGCTGGTGGAGTCCTGGATCCACGTCGAGATCGACCGGGAGACCGACCGCTCGGACCTCAAGCAGATCACCGCCGATCTGCTGCGGGTCCTGTCCGACGTCCGCGAGGCCGTCGAGGACTGGGACAAGATGCGCGAGTCCGCGCTGCGCATCGCCGAGGAGCTGCCCGGCGAGCCCACCGCGGACGACCTGCGCGACCAGGAGATCGAGGAGGCCCGCGAGCTGCTGCGCTGGCTGGCCGACAACCACTTCACCTTCCTGGGCTACCGCGAGTACGAGCTGACCTCGGCGCCCGGCGAGGGGGGAACCGAGGAGGACGTACTGACGGCCGTGCCCGGCACCGGCCTGGGCATCCTGCGCTCCGACCCGGACCACGGCGGCGCCGACAAGGGCCAGCACCCCTTCTCGCACCTCACCCGGCCGGCCTCCCCGTCGTTCAACCGGCTGCCCAAGGACGCCCGCGCCAAGGCGCGTGAGCACAAGCTGCTGGTCCTGACCAAGGCCAACAGCCGCGCCACCGTGCACCGCCCCTCCTACCTCGACTACGTCGGCGTCAAGAAGTTCGACGCCCAGGGCAACGTCGTCGGTGAGCGCCGCTTCCTGGGCCTGTTCTCCTCGGCCGCGTACACCGAGTCCGTACGCCGGGTGCCGGTCATCCGCCGCAAGGTCGCCCAGGTGCTGGACGACGCGGGCTTCTCGCCCAACAGCCACGACGGCCGCGACCTGCTCCAGATCCTGGAGACCTACCCGCGCGACGAGCTGTTCCAGACCCCGGTCGACCAGCTGCGCGCGATCGCCACCTCCGTCCTCTACCTCCAGGAGCGCCGCCGGCTGCGGCTGTACCTGCGTCAGGACGAGTACGGGCGCTACTACTCCGCGCTGGTCTACCTCCCGCGCGACCGCTACACCACCGGCGTACGGCTGCGCCTGATCGACATCCTCAAGGAGGAACTGGGCGGCACCAACGTCGACTTCACCGCCTGGAACACCGAGTCGATCCTCTCCCGGCTGCACTTCGTCGTACGGGTCGAGCCCGGCGCCTCGCTGCCCGACCTCACCGACGCCGACGTGGACCGCATCGAGGCCCGTCTGGTGGAGGCCGCCCGCTCCTGGGCCGACGGCTTCGCCGAGGCGCTGACCGCCGAGGTCGGCGAGGAGCGCGCCGCCGAGCTGCTGCGCCGCTACAACAACGCCTTCCCCGAGGGCTACAAGGCCGACAACCCGCCGCGCAGCGCGGTCGCCGACCTCCAGCACCTGGAGAAGCTGACCGCTGCGGGCGGCGGGCGCGACTTCGAGGTGAGCCTGTACGAGCCGGTCGGCGCGGGCCCCGGCGAGCGCCGCTTCAAGATCTACCGCACCGGTGAGCCGGTCTCGCTGTCCAAGGTCCTGCCGGTCCTGAACCGTCTGGGCGTCGAGGTCGTCGACGAGCGTCCGCACGAGCTGCGCCGCACCGACGGCACCACCGCCTGGATCTACGACTTCGGCCTGCGGATGCCCGAGCGCCTCAACGGCGACGACTACCGCGAGCGCTTCCAGGAGGCGTTCGGCGCGGTGTGGACGGGCCGCGCCGAGAGCGACAACTTCAACAAGCTGGTGCTGCGGGCCGGTCTGAACTGGCGTCAGGCGATGGTGCTGCGGGCGTACGCGAAGTACCTGCGCCAGGCCGGTTCGACCTTCAGCCAGACGTACATGGAGGACACCCTCTCCAACAACGTCCACACCACCCGCCTGCTGGTCTCCCTCTTCGAGGCCCGGATGTCCCCGGAGCGGCAGCGGGCCGGTACGGAGCTGACCGACGGGCTGCTGGAGGAGCTGGACGGCGCGCTGGACCAGGTCGCCTCCCTGGACGAGGACCGCATCCTGCGGGCCTTTTTGACCGTCATCAAGGCGACGCTGCGCACCAACCACTTCCAGAGCGCCGGCGAGGGAAGCAACAAGAGGGGTCAGAAGGCGCAGGACGGGCAGCCGCACTCCTACCTGTCCATGAAGCTGGACCCGCAGGCCATCCCGGACCTGCCCGCGCCCCGCCCGGCGTACGAGATCTGGGTGTACTCCCCGCGCGTGGAGGGCGTCCACCTGCGCTTCGGCAAGGTCGCCCGCGGCGGGCTGCGCTGGTCCGACCGCCGCGAGGACTTCCGTACGGAGATCCTCGGCCTGGTCAAGGCGCAGATGGTCAAGAACACCGTGATCGTGCCGGTCGGCGCCAAGGGCGGCTTCGTCGGCAAGCGCCTGCCGGACCCGTCGGTGGACCGCGACGCGTGGCTGGCCGAGGGCATCGCCTGCTACAAGACCTTCATCTCCGGTCTGCTGGACATCACCGACAACCTCGTCGGCGGCGAGGTCGTGCACCCCAAGGACGTCGTACGCCACGACGAGGACGACACCTACCTGGTCGTCGCCGCCGACAAGGGCACCGCGACCTTCTCCGACATCGCCAACGAGGTCGCCGAGTCCTACGGCTTCTGGCTGGGCGACGCCTTCGCGTCGGGCGGCTCGGCCGGTTACGACCACAAGGGCATGGGCATCACCGCCCGCGGCGCCTGGGAGTCGGTCAAGCGGCACTTCCGTGAGCTGGGCCACGACACCCAGAACGAGGACTTCACCGTCGTCGGCGTCGGCGACATGTCCGGTGACGTCTTCGGCAACGGCATGCTGCTGAGCGAGCACATCCGCCTGGTCGCCGCCTTCGACCACCGGCACATCTTCATCGACCCGAACCCGGACGCGGCCACCTCCTACGCCGAGCGCCGCCGCCTGTTCGAGCTGCCCCGCTCCTCCTGGGCCGACTACGACGCCAAGCTGCTCTCCCCGGGCGGCGGCATCCACCCGCGTACCGCCAAGTCGATCCCGATCAACGCGCAGGTCCGCGAGGCGCTGGGCATCGACGCCGGCGTGAAGAAGATGACGCCCGCCGAGCTGATGCAGGCCGTTTTGAAGGCGCCGGTCGACCTGCTGTGGAACGGCGGCATCGGTACGTACGTGAAGGCCTCCCCGGAGTCCAACGCGGACGTGGGCGACAAGTCCAACGACGCGATCCGCGTCAACGGCGAGGACCTGCGGGTCAAGGTCGTCGGCGAGGGCGGCAACCTGGGCCTGACCCAGCTGGGCCGTATCGAGTTCGCCGAGAAGGGCGGGCGGATCAACACCGACGCGATCGACAACAGCGCCGGTGTGGACACCTCCGACCACGAGGTGAACATCAAGATCCTGCTCAACTCCGTGGTCGCCAACGGGGACATGACGGTCAAGCAGCGCAACAAGCTGCTGGCCGAGATGACCGACGAGGTCGGCGCGCTGGTGCTGCGCAACAACTACGCGCAGAACACCGCCCTCGCGCTCGCCATCGCCCAGTCGCCCAGCATGCTCCACGCCCAGCAGCGGTTCATCCGCCGCCTGGTGCGCGACGGCCACCTGGACCGGGCGCTGGAGTTCCTGCCCTCGGAGAAGAAGATCCGCGAGCGGCTCAACGCCGGGCGCGGGCTGACCCAGCCCGAGACCGCGGTGCTCCTGGCGTACACCAAGATCACGGTGGCCGACGAGCTGATCCAGACCGAGCTGCCCGACGACGCCTACCTCCAGCGCCTGCTGCACGCCTACTTCCCCACCGCGCTGCGCACCCGCTTCACTGAGCAGGTCGACCACCACGCGCTGCACCGCGAGATCATCACCACGGTGCTGGTCAACGACACGGTCAACAGCGGCGGTACGAGCTTCCTGCACCGCATGCGGGAGGAGACCGGCGCCTCGCTGGAAGAGGTCGTACGGGCGCACACCGCGGCCCGCGCGATCTTCCGGCTCGGCCAGGTCTGGGACGAGGTCGAGGCGCTGGACAACAAGGTCGCCGCCGATCTGCAGACCCGCATCCGGCTGCACTCGCGGCGCCTGGTGGAGCGCGGTACCCGCTGGCTGCTCAACAACCGCCCGCAGCCGCTTCAGCTGTCGGAGACCATCGACTTCTTCGGCGAGCGGGTCGAAGGGGTCTGGGCCGAACTGCCCAAGCTGCTGCGCGGCTCGGACCTGGAGTGGCACCAGCGCATCTTTGACGAGCTGACCCAGGCGGGCGTGCCGGACGAGCTGGCCACCCGGGTGGCGGGCTTCTCCTCCGTCTTCCCGGCGCTGGACATCGTCGCGATCGCGGACCGCTCCGGCAAGCAGCCGATGGATGTCGCCGAGGTCTACTACGACCTGGGTGACCGGCTGCGGATCAACCAACTCCTGGACCGCATCCTGGAGTTGCCGCGCAACGACCGCTGGCAGTCCATGGCCCGCGCCTCCATCCGCGAGGACCTCTTCGCCGCGCACGCCGCGCTGACCAGCGATGTGCTCGCCGAGGGCAACGGCACCTCGACCCCGGAGCAGCGCTTCAAGGCCTGGGAGGCCAGGAACGCCGCGATCCTGGGCCGGGCCCGTACGACCCTGGAGGAGATCCAGGGCTCGGACGCCTTCGACCTGGCGAACCTCTCGGTTGCCATGCGGACCATGCGCACGCTGCTGCGGACGCACAGCTGAGAGACCAACACCCGGCGTGATGGCGCCGGTTGAGACCGGGGACGGCCCCGGGGCACATGCTCCGGGGCCGTTCGTGTGTCGCTGTGCAGAGTGTCAAAGTGGGGCCCCGGTTTTGTACACATACAGCTCGTGCCGCACACCGGGTACCCAGCGATAACGTCGAGACAGGCGAAAGAGCCCGACGCCGTACCTGGAGGCTCGCAACCATCGGCACGGTGGGGCTCTTTCGCTGGGACGCCAACCTGCCTTCACGACAAGGGGACTCCCATGAGTGAGTCTAGGGATGTCAGTGCACAGCCGCAGCAGTCACCGGGCGGACCGGTCCCGGCTCCGCACGGCGCGTGGGTACGACGGGTACGGATGCTCTCCGGGCAGGCGGCGCGCGGTGCCGCCTACGCCGCGGGCAGCGCGGCGGTCACCGCGCTGCTGATGTGGTGGCAGAACCGGTGAACGGGCCGCGCGCCGTGATGAAGCGTCAGAGCTGCGGCAGTACAAGGTTGTTGACCAGGGGGCCTTCGATGGTGAGGCCCTCGGTGATCAGCGATTCGGCGGCGGGGAGGACGGGGAGCGGTCCGGCCACGGCCGGAGCGGTGAACCCGGCGGTCATGACGAGGGTCGCGAACAGTACAGCGGTCAGCCGACGGCGCATGCACATGCCTTCCTGCGCAGGGGAATTCGGGCCATCGGCAAGGCTGCCCACGCGCGCTCCGGTGGATGCGAGCCGTCCCTCGTGCGGGTGAGGCCGGACGGATGCTGCGCCGTTGCGCCCGCAGGAGCCGCTATTTGCGGGTGAACTGCTCGTAGGCGGCGAGGACTTCGTCCGTGGGGCCGTCCATGCGGATGGTGCCGGCCTCCAGCCACAGCACCCGCTCGCAGGTGTCCCTGATCGACTTGTTGTTGTGGCTGACCAGGAAGACCGTGCCCGCCTCCTGGCGCAGCTCGCGGATGCGGGCCTCGGAGCGCTTTTGGAAGCTCCGGTCGCCGGTGGCCAGCGCCTCGTCGATCATCAGCACGTCGTGGCTCTTGGCGGCGGCGATGGAGAACCGCAGCCGGGCCGCCATGCCGGAGGAGTACGTGCGCATCGGCAGGGTGATGAAGTCGCCCTTGTCGTTGATGCCGGAGAACTCCACGATGCCGGCGTAGCGTTCGCGGACCTCCTGGCGGGACATGCCCATCGCCAGGCCGCCCAGGACGACGTTCTTCTCGCCCGTCAGATCGTTCATCAGCGCGGCGTTCACGCCCAGCAGCGAGGGCTGCCCGTGGGTGTAGATCCGGCCGCGCGCGGGCGGCAGCAGACCGGCGACGGCGCGCAACAGGGTCGACTTTCCCGACCCGTTGGATCCGATCAGGCCGATCGCCTGGCCTTCGTACGCGACGAAGGTGGCGCCCTTGACCGCGTGCACCTCGCGGACGCCGGCCGGGGCCGAGCGGCGCACGATGCGGCTCAGTGCGGAGGTGGCGCTGCCCCGGCCGCCGCCGGTGCCGTGCACCTTGTAGACGATGTGGACGTCGTCGCAGATGACGGTGGGCGTGCGCGAGGCGTCGGGGGTGCTATCCACGGCCGTACTCCTCCTCGGCCTTCCAGAAGAAGACGTATCCGGCGGTGCCGATGACCACGGCCCAGGCGAGCGCCAGCGGCCAGACGTGCGGCGGAAGGGAGTCCGCGCGCACGCTGTCGATCAGGGCGTACCGCATCAGGTCGATGTAGATCAGTGCGGGGTTGGCGTTCAGGAGCACCGCGAGAAGGTGCGGGGCGTCCTTGGTGAGCGTGGTCAGGCTGTAGAAGATGCCGGAGGCGTACATCCAGGTGCGCAGCACGAACGGCATCAGCTGGGCGGTGTCGGCGGTCCGCGCGCCGATCCGGGCCATGATCAGCGCGAGCCCGGCGTTGAAGACGCTCTGCAGCGCGAGCGCCGGGACCATCAGCAGCCAGTGCCAGGTCAGCGGGACGCCGCAGGCCAGCACGATGCCCGCCAGCACGCCCATGGACAGCAGCAGTTGCTGGAGCTGCAGGAGGGTGACGGCGATGGGCAGGCAGGCGCGCGGGAAGTGCAGGGCGCGCACCAGCTCCAGGCTGCCGGAGACGGCGCGGGTGCCGGCCAGGACGGTGGACTGGGTGAAGGTGAAGACGAAGATGCCGGTGCACAGGAACGGGACGTAGTCGGGGATGTCGCCCCGGGTGCCCATCAGCACACCGAAGATCAAGTAGTAGACGGCCGCGTTGAGCAGCGGGGTGGCCACCTGCCAGAGCTGGCCGAGCCGGGCCGTGGAGTACTGCGCGGTCAGCCGGGCGGTGGCGAAGGAGGCGATGAAGTGCCGCCGGTGCCACAGCTCGCGGGTGTAGCGGGGCAGGGGCGGGCGGGCGCCGCTCACCGTCAGGCCGTGCCGCTCGGCCAGGGCGCGCAGCGTGGGGTCCGGGGCGGCGGGGGGCGGGGGAGCGAGGGTCTGGGTCATGGGGCCGCTTTCGTACGGGAACGCGGGGCGCCGGGCGGTCGGCAGCAGTACGACGACGGAACGGGTCCGTATCGTCGCGTCGTCGAGAGTAGGGCCGGCCCACGTCGAAACGCAACCGTAGCGTCGTGACGCTATGCTCAAGGCATGGCAAAGGACTCACCCGCGCCCCGCCGGGCCCCGGCCGGCGCGGCCGTACTGCGCGAGGACAAGACCGCCGCGATCCGCGCCGCGGTCTTCGAGGAACTGGCGGCCGTCGGATTCGCGCGGATGTCGATCGAGGGCATCGCGCGGCGGGCCGGAGTGGGCAAGACCGCCGTCTACCGCAGGTGGCGCTCCAAGCTGCACTTGGTCCTGGACGTGGTCACCGCGGTGGCCGCCGAGGGCCTGCCGGTCCCGGACACCGGCACGCTGCGCGGGGACGTACGGATGCTGCTGGAGGTCGCGGCCCGCGCGCTGCGCCACCCGATGGCCGCGCAGATCATCCCCGACCTGCTGGCCGAGGCGGCGCGCAGCCCCGAGATCGCCGAGGCGCTGCGCACGGCCCTGCACGACAGCCAGGAGGGCGTGGCGGCCGCGGTGGTGGCCGGTGCCGTCGCGCGCGGCGAGCTGCCCGAGGGCGTGGACGCGCGCCTCGCGCTGGATCTGCTGACCGGCCCGCTGTACTGGCGGCTGCTGGTCGTACGCGACGAGCTGCCCCAGGGGTATCTGGACGAGCTGGCGGGGGCGGTGGCCTCGGCGCTGGGCGCGCGGTGACGGCGCGGCCCGCGGGGGCCGGGGCATGACGAAGGGGCCGGGCGATCACCGCCCGGCCCCTTCGTCGTCAACTACCTGGTTCAGCCCGCCAGTTCGGCACCCGAGGCGGCCTCGGAGTCCGCCTCGCCGCGCTGGCCGGGAAGCTGGGCGAGCCCGGCCTCGGCGGCCGCGGCGCGCGGCGAGGGAGCGATGGTGCGCTCCTCCATCGGCAGGGCCTGCTGGGCCATGTCCTGGCCGAGGAAGACCCGGCGCACCACGCGCTCGGCGGCGTTGCCGTCGTCCCACTGGCAGAAGCGCTCACGGAAGGCGGCACGCAGCTTGGTGGCCTCCTCGCTGTCCCAGCTGCCGCTGCGGAACGCCTCGATGAGCTCGTCCTCGGTGGTGGCGATGACGCCCGGGGTGTCGCCCGGCTCACCGGAGAGCAGGTCGAAGGTGACACCGCGGGAGCGGACGTAGGTGTCCCAGTCGTCGACGTAGTTGACGATCGGGCGGTCCAGGCTCGCGTAGTCGAACATGATCGAGGAGTAGTCCGTGACCAGTGCGTCGGCGGCCAGGCACAGCTCCTCCACGGAGGGGTGGCCGGAGACGTCGATCAGCGCGCCGCGCTCCTGGAGCGCCTGCAGGCTGGTGTCCTGGTCGTAGAAGTAGTGCGTACGGACCAACAGGACGACGTCCGGGCCCAGTTCGCGGGAGATCTTCTCCAGGTCCAGGCGCGGGACGTAGCCGACCTGGTAGTCGCGCATGGTGGGCGCGTACAGGATCGCGGTCTTGCCCGGCGCGATGCCCAGGCGCTCGCGGATGTCCAGGACGTCCTGCGCGCTCGCGCGGTAGTACACGTCGTTGCGCGGGTAACCGGCGTCCACCGACTCGAAGTTGCAGGGGTAGACCCGCTCCCACTGCTCGGTGGTGTGCTGGTTGGAGGAGACGGAGAAGTCCCAGCGGTCGGCGCGCGCCAGCAGCTTGCGGAAGCTCATGCCCTTGGCGGCGGCCGGGTAGCGCTTCTGGTCGGTGCCCATGGTCTTCAGCGGGGTGCCGTGGTGGGTCTGCAGGTGGATCTGGCCCTCGCGCTTGGCGACGTTGTCCGCGAAGTTGACGTTGTTGACGAAGTACTTGGCGCGGGCCATGACCTCCCAGTAGCGGGGGGAGTTGACCACGACGTAGTCGATACCGGCCGGCACCTGGTCGGCCAGCGACTCCTTGACCACCCACACGCCGTGCACCGAGGGGGCCAGCTCCTTGGCCTTCTCGTAGATCGCGAGGGGGTTGCAGGCCGGCAGGCGGTTCCAGTACGCCGCGTAGACCGCGAGGTTCTCGTCCAGGGGCTGGCGCATCAGGGCCTGGTAGCGCAGGTCCATGGCCTTGCGCTTGGCCTGCTTGACCTTCTTGCCGGCGTGCTTGCGCACCGTGCGCTGGAGCTTGCCGGCGACCTTGAGGCCGGCCAGCGCCGGGTAGGCGTCCTTGGCCAGCAGGGCGTACTTGCTGCCCGCGACACCGGTGGGGCGCACGAAGCCGGCGGGCAGCAGGCGCTGGTAGTCGCGCGCGGCGCGGTGGAAGAACTCCGCGGTGGCGTTCTGCGGGAGGCGGCCGGGCTTGTCCAGGATGGTCAGGTAGTGGTCGACCATCTTGCGGAACAGGTGGGGGCGCCACCGGCTCAGCTCGGGGTGCGCGTCCAGGTAGTTGAAGACCCGGGCGTACTGGTCGAAGACGTCGAAGTGCTTACGGCTGGTGGTGCGCAGGATGTTGCCGCCCTGCCGGCGCTGGCGGTAGTGCAGGCACACCCGGTCCATGACCGCGATGGTCTCGGCGGTGATCAGCGTGGTGAACGTCCAGGGGGCGTCCTCGTAGTAGCCGACCGGGAACTGGAAGCCGTGCTTCTCCACCCACTCGCGCTTGTACGCCTTGTTCCACACGATCTGCAGGAGGTCCAGGATCTCGGGGCGCTCGGCCAGTGAGAAGGAGGCCGGACCGGACTCCGAGAGCAGCTCGGAGCGCAGATTGCGCTTGACGGAGCCGTCCCAGTACGTCCGGGCGTAGTCGAAGATCAGGATCTCGGGGTCCTCGGTGGCGGCCAGCCGCTCGTCGAGCGCGCTGAGCGCGCCGGGCACGAGGGTGTCGTCGCTGTCGAGGAAGAGGATGTACTGGCCGGTGACCTTTTCCAGGCCGGCGTTGCGCGCCAGGCCCAGGCCGACGTTCTGCTCCAGGTGCAGCACCTGGACCCGCTCGTCGCGGGCGGCGTACTCGTCCAGGATCGCGCCGCTGCGGTCGGGGGAGCAGTCGTCGACCGCGATGACCTCAAGGTCCGTGAAGTCCTGGTCCAGCACCGAGTCCATGCACTCGCGCAGGTAACCCTGAACCTTGAACGCGGGCACGACGATGCTGAAGCGCGGGCTCACGGCGCGGTCTATCTCGGGCATGTGGGGCTACTCCTCGTGACGAACCGAGTACAGAAAGCAGTAAAGCCCGGAGAGGGCCGCAATCATTGTCGGTCATGTGACAGATGTATTCGGTTGATGGTTGCCTCTTCGTAACCGAAAGTTGTGTGGGTCTCATCACGCGCAGGATTAAATACGGACCCTTTGGGCACGCCGGAAACCGAATGCAACCGAATCAGGGGTACTGCGGCCGGCCAAGTTGATCATCCCGGTGCGTTCCGCTCTGTCGTGTTTCTCACGGCCGGGGCGGTTTTCCGGGGGCCGGCGGGGCCGGGGGCCGGTGGTCCGGCACCCAGATGGTCGCACAGGGGCTCAGGTGGTGGAGGGCGCGGTTTCCCGCGCCGCTGCCTCCGGTGCGCCGTCGGGTCCGTACGCCTCGGCCTTGGGCGCCGTGACGCCGGCCGGCTTGAAGACCAGCGCGCGGTAGGTCCAGAAGCGGAAGAGCGTGGCGACGCCGATGCCCAGGAACTTGAAGAAGTTGCTCTGGAACGGGCTGTCCCAGTGGAAGCCGTAGGTGGCGGTGTAGAGCACGCCGTTCTCGATCACCAGGCCCACCGCGCTGAAGGCGGCGAAGAGCACCATCTCGCGGGTGCGCTTGCTCTTGTCGCGGTCGCGGTAGGTGAAGTAGCGCAGTCCCACGTAGTTGAAGCAGATGGCCACGACCGTGGCGATCACGCTGCACCGTACGACCTGGAGGTCGGTGACGGCCCGGCAGAGGTTGAAGACCCCGAGATTCACCAGAATCCCCAGGCCGCCGACGGTCCCGAACTTCGCGACTTCACGGACCAGCGCAGGCAACCTGCGCATGCCGGAATCAGTCTTGTTTATCGGTGATGTCGGTTCCACGGATTCGTCTCCAGGGTCTTCGGTCTGCCGTATGGCGCCCCTCGTCGCCACTCTCCGACCGCAATAGCGCCAAATACCTACTGTAGTGTAAATGTCTGCAATCTCCGTTTTGGGCAGATGGGACGCAGGCATGAGGGAAGCGGTACTGCTCGTCGGGGGGCAGGGCACACGGCTGCGCCCGCTCACGCTGAACACCCCCAAGCCCATGGTCCCGGCGGCCGGCGTGCCCTTCCTGGCGCACCAGCTGGCGCGCATCAAGGCCGCCGGCGTCGAGCATGTGGTCCTCGCCACCTCCTACCTCGCCGAGGTCTTCGAGCCCTACTTCGGCGACGGCTCGGCGATGGGGATGCGGCTGACGTACGTCACCGAGAAGGAACCGCTGGGCACCGGCGGCGCCATCCGCAGCGCCGCCGACGCGCTGACCTGCGGCCCCCAGGACCCCGTCCTGGTCTTCAACGGCGACATCCTGACCGGCCTGGACATCGAGGCCCTGGTCCGCGGCCACCAGGAGGCGGGCGCCGCCGTCACCCTCCACCTCACCCGGGTGGCCGATCCGCGCGCCTTCGGTCTGGTGCCCACCGACGACAACGGCCGGGTGCTGGACTTCACGGAGAAGCCCACCAGCCCCGAGGAGATCGTCACCGACCAGATCAACGCGGGCTGCTACGTCTTCCGCCGCGAGGTGATCGACACCATTCCCACCGGGCGCCCGGTCTCCGTGGAGCGCGAGACCTTCCCCGCTCTGCTGGCCGCCGGCGCCCATCTGCACGGTGTGGTGGACCGTACGTACTGGCTCGACCTGGGCACCCCCGCCGCCTTCGTGCAGGCCTCCGCCGACCTCGTGCGCGGCGTGGTGGCCTCGCCCGCGGTGCCGGGGCCGACCGGCGAGCACCTGCTGCTGCCGGGCGCGTACGCCGCCGAGGGCGCCAAGCTCGGCGGCGGCACGGTCCTGGGCGCCGGGGCGCGCGTCGCGGCGGGCGCGGTCGTGGAGGGCTCCGTCGTGCTGGACGGCGCCGAGATCGCCGAGGGCGCGCAGATCACCGACAGCCTCGTCGGCGCCGGGGCCCGCATCGGCGCCCGTACGGTCCTGGACGGTGCGGTGATCGGCGACGGCGCGGTGGTGGGCGCCGGCAACGAACTGCGCGCCGGGCTGCGGGTGTGGTGCCAGGCGCGCCTGCCCGACGGCTCCGTGCGCTTCTCCGCCGACTGCTGACCGGCCCCCCGCCGCCCCCGTACCGCACGACCTCCCCGAACGGATTGCCCGCACAGCCCACTTCGCACCGCAGCCCCTCACGAAAGAGACGATGCACGTGGCCGCCACCGAAGCTTCCGCCCCTTCCCCGGCGCCGCTCGCCGCGGCCGGCCGGCGCCCCGTGCCGCTGCCCCAGGAGTGGGCCCGTACACCGCTGACCGTCGTGATGCCCACCTACAACGAGGCGGGCAACCTCCCCGGCATGGCCGCCGCCCTGATGGCGCTGGACCTGCCCGGGCTGCGTCTGCTGGTGGTGGACGACAACAGCCCCGACGGCACCGGCGAGATCGCCGAGGGGCTGGCCGAGGAGCACCCGGACCGGATCCAGGTGCTGCACCGCACGGCCAAGGACGGCCTGGGCCGGGCGTACGCGGCGGGCATGTCCCGGGCGGTCCGGGACGGCGCTCAGTACGTCCTGCAGATGGACGCCGACGGCAGCCACCCGGTGGAGTACGTGCCGCAGATGCTGGGCGGGGCACTGGCCACCGGCGCCGGGCTGGTCGTCGGCAGCCGGTACGTCTGCGGCGGCCGGCTGGCCCAGGAGTGGGGACTGCACCGCAGGCTGCTCTCGCGCTGGGCCAACCGCTACGTCGGCACGGTGCTGCAGACCGGGCTGCGCGATGTCACCGCCGGATTCGTCCTGTGGCGCGCGGACGCGGTGCGCGCCGCCCACCTGGATTCCGTGCGCTCCAGCGGCTACAGCTTCCAGGTCGAGCTCAAGCACCGGGCGGTCGGCGCCGGATTCACCGCCCTGGAGATCCCGATCCACTTCGAGGAACGGCAGATCGGCGCCTCCAAGATGTCGGCCGCCGTCCAGCTGGAGTCGGCCGTGCTGCCCTGGCGGCTGCGGCTGGACCAGCTGCGCGGGCGGGGCCGCGGGTGAGCGCCGGAGCGCCGTCAGGCCCCCTGGACGAGCAGGGCGCGCAGCGGCGGGAGATAGCCGAGCCGCTCCCCCTGGAGCGCGGCCCCCGGCACCGGCTGCTGCCGTCCCCGGGCAGGGCGGCGCGGCTGCTGCCCGCCGTGGCCGCGGTGGTCTTCGTGGTGCTGCACATCTTCGCCTTCCCCGCGACCACCTTCTCCAACGACTCCTACCGCTATGCGCGCCAGGCCTACGAGTACCTCGGCGACGACCGCGAACAGGCCCAGCACAAGGCCCTTGAGGCCTACTGCCGGGACGACGCCGACCGCCGCTACCGCGCCCAGCTGGTGGACGAGATGCGCTACCGAGCCCCGCGCGACCCGGCCGCCTTCGACCGCTGCATGGCCGCCTCCCCCAACGGCCTCGGCCCCACCGACGCGCGCTACGAGCGCATCTTCGACACCCGGCCGCTCTACCCGCTGCTGGCCGCCCCCTTCGTGGGCCTGTTCGGCGCCAAGGCGGGCCTGACCGCCGTCTCCCTGGCCTTCACCCTCGCCGGGGGCCTCTTCCTGAGATCCGCGCTGCGCGAGGCGGGCCTCTCCCCGGGCCTGGCCCTGCTCGGCCAGTGCCTGTACTACGTGACACCGCTGGCCGCCTGGGGCTCGCAGCCGCTGGCCGAGGGGCCGCTGCTGGCGCTGCTGGCGTCCATGCTGCTGGGCGCGGTGGCGATGCTGCGCGGCAGAACCGGCCCCGGCGCGATGGTCTACGCGGGGGCGCTGGCCCTGTCGGCGGGGGTGAAGTACTCCAGCGCGCAGCTGGCCGCGGTGTGCATGACGGCCGTCACGCTCGTGATGCTGCTGGGCGTACGCCGCACCCGGCACCGCGGGACGTACTGGCTGCTGGGCATCTCCGCCGCCGCGGCCGCCGCGGTGGCCGCCGCCGGACGGCTGCTGGACCTGCCCGGCACCGCGGACACCCTCCAGGACACCTTCAGCAAGCACTGGACCCGGCCCGAGGTGGCCGAGCCCTGGTGGGACCTGCTCCGGCTGAACTACCACTTCTGGTGGCAGTGGCTCCAGAAGGAGGCCATGGCCCCTCTCCTGCTCTTCGCGCTGGCGCTGGCCGTATGGGGGCTGTGGCGCAGATCGGCGCCGCTGGCCCTGGTCGTCATCGGGCTCGGCGGTACGGGGCTGGCCACCGTCGTCGCGCACCCCGTGTGGTTCCAGGCCGAGCGGCTGTACGCGCCGGTGTGGCTGATCGTGGCGGCGGGCCTGCCGGTCCTGGTCCACCAGGTCCTCCAGCGCGCCGGGGAGCGGCGGGACGCGACGGCGTCGACCTGATGATGCGTCAGAATTCCCCCCTTGGAGTGGCGCCGTACACCGACGGCCGAATCGTCGGGAAAAAGTGCGACATCGAGGAAGGCTGTGAATTCCCTGTGTCATCGCTGCAATGGTCCGTATACCGCTGCTCCATCTTTCGGCCACAGATTCGGCGTGTTTTCCGCGCCGCACAATTGCGGGATTGCCGGGAAGAAAGGGGCATGCGGAACATCGCGCTCCCATATCCGCGCCGGACCGGCCGCACGCCGGTGATCCCCAGGCCGGACGGGTTGCGCGGCAGCGGCGTGGGGCGGTGGGAAAACCCCTGCTTAAGCAGTTCTTTCCGCACTCTTGAACCCCTGTGTACTTCTTGCGGAGGTCCCCTTGCGGGCGCCCGGAGCCGGGATGGCGAACACCTGGCCGCAAGGTAGCTTGGACTGCCCGCAGGGTGATGAAAAGAGGATTGGGGTGCCCGTGCCTGACGTCTCCGTGGTCGTGATCGTCTACAACGACGCCGACCGGCTGCCGATCGCCGTCCGGTCCGTTCTGGACCAGACGCTGCACGGCGTCGAAGTGGTGATCGTCGACGACTGCAGCACGGACAGATCCTTCGCCGTCGCCCAGGAGCTCGCCGCCGCCCACCCGGACAGGGTGCGCGCCCTGCAGCTCCCCGAGAACAGCGGCGGCTGCGGCGCCCCCCGCAACCACGGCGTCCAGCACGCCCTGGGCACGTACGTGATGTTCCTGGACAGCGACGACGTCCTGGAGCGCAACGCCTGCCGCAACATGCTCCAGGCCGCCGAGAGCAGCGGCGCCGACCTCGTCTCGGGCATGTGCGTACGCGACCACGTCGACTCCCGCCACACCAAGCGGATCGAGTGGTACCCCTGGCTCTACGCGCGCACCCGCACCATCGAGTCCATCTCCGAGCTGCCCGACCTGCTGGTCTTCGACACCCTGTCGACCAACAAGTGCTACCGCCGGCAGTTCCTGCTGGACGCGGGCCTGGCCTTCCCTGTGGGCATCCACTACGAGGACCTGCTCTTCTCCGCGCAGGCCTATGTCGCCGCCCGGCGCATCACGCTCATCCCCAACCACGTCTACTTCTGGAACGTCTTCGAGAAGGCCGCCACCAAGTCGATCAGCAACCGGCGCCATGAGATCGCCAACTTCGCGCACCGCATGGCCATCCACCGCAGGGTGGACGACCTGCTGGAGCGCGAGGGCCTGACCGAGCTGAAGTTCCACAAGGACGTCAAGTTCCTCAAGCACGACCTCGTGCTGCACCTGCGCGACCTGCCGCTGATGGACGAGGACTACCGCCGCGAGTTCGCCGCGATGGCCAACGGCTATCTCGCCGGCATCGCCCCCGAGGCGTACGAGAAGGTCCAGCCCATCCAGGCGATCTGCGCCTACCTCCTGGCCAAGGAGGACTGGGCGGGCCTGATGCCCGCGGTGGACACCCTCATCAACCGCGACAAGCTCTCCTCGCCGCTGGCCGAGCGCGACGGCCGCGTCTACTGGAGCGAGCGGCACCTGGAGGACCCCGAGGGCCGCCGCGTCCTGGACGTCACCGACCTCGGCTACCACACCCGCCCCGTCGGCAAGCTCTTCCTGCGCAACCAGCTCACCTCCTACGAGGACGACGGGCGCGGCACGGTCCGCCTGGCCGGGCGGGTGGTCAACCCGCTCGGCAGGATCATCCCCGGCGCCACGGTCCGCGGCCGCCTGGAGCTGGCCGCCCGCCGCCGCAGCCTGCAGACCTTCCACTTCCCGCTGACCACCCTGCGGGTGGGCGCCGGCGGCGTGGACTGGGACGCCGAGCTGGACCTGGCCCGCCGGCTGCGCCCACTGGGCGTGATCGACGCGGTGTGGGACCTCAGGCTCGTACTGGAGGTGGACGGCGCCGTCACCCGCAGCCGCATCACGGTCGGCGGCGTGGACCTCCAGGGCGCGCACGCGCTGCGGGTACGCCCCCGGCTGACCCGGCTGGTCGCCGACCGCGTGGAGCCCTCCGTCTCCAAGCGCGGCCACCTCTCCTTCGTCCTGGACGCTCAGGGCAGGGCGGCCCGCGGCACCCAGGAGGCCCTGGGCCGGGCCCTGCACAGCCCGGCCGCCGCCCTCGCCAAGCGCGGGGTGCGCAAGGCCCTGCGGGCCAGACGCGAGATGAACTCCGGCGCCACCAAACTCCGCGTCTACCACGAGGTGTTCGGCAAGCTCCCGCACCGCAAGGGCCTGGTGGTCTTCGAGAGCCACCTGGGCAAGCAGTACAGCGACAGCCCCCGCGCCATCTACGAGGAGATGCGCCGCCAGGGCGTGGACTTCGAGGCGGTGTGGTCCTACGACGGCAAGAAGCCCGACGGCTTCCCCAAGGACGCCACCTTGGTGCGCCGCTGGAGCTGGCCGTATCTGCGGGCGCTGGCGCAGGCCGAGTTCTGGATCGACAACCAGGGCTTCCCGCTGCGGCTGGAAAAGCGCCCCGGTACCACCTACATCCAGACCTGGCACGGCTCCGCGCTCAAGCGCATGGGCTTCGACGAGCCACGGCTGAAGATGCAGCCGCGCGCCGAGAAGGACGCCTACCAGAAGGTCCTGGACCGCTTCGACCACTTCCTGGTCCGCTCCGAGCACGACGTACGGACCCTGGCGCGCGCCTTCAGGCTGCGCGAGGAGGTGCTGCTGCGCACCGGCTACCCCCGCAACGACGCGCTGGTGGCCGCCCGCCGGGCGGAGGAAGCCTCGGGCGAGCGTGAACGCGGGCCGCTGGCCGATGAGTTGGGCATCCCCGCGGACAAGACCGTGCTGCTGTACGCGCCGACCTTCCGCGCCGATGCCCGCGGATCGGTGCGCGGCTTTGAACTCCCCTTCGACGTGGACGAGTTCGCCGCCCGCTTCGGCGACCGCTTCGTGCTGCTGATTCGCTCGCACTACCTCAACCACGTGGTGCTGCCGCCCTCGGTGCGCGGCAAGGTCATCGACGTCACCGGGCAGCACGACATCACCCCGCTGCTGACCCTGGCCGACGGGCTGATCACCGACTACTCCTCGGTGATGTTCGACTACGCCCTGCTGGACCGGCCGATGCTCTTCTTCACCTACGACTACGACGAGTACGCGAACGAGGCCCGCGGCACCTACTTCGACCTGCGGCAGAAGGCCCCGGGGCCGGTCCTGGCCACCCAGGAGGAGCTGTTCGCCGCGGTCGACGGACTCAAGGAGGCGGACGCCGGGCACCGCGAGGCCCGGCGCCGCTTCACCGCCGAATTCGGCGAGCTGGACCGCGGGGACGCGGCCCGCCGGATCGTCGAGAAGTTCTTCACCCCGGGGGTGGGCAAGTGAGCGCGCGCGACATCTTCATCGTCTCCAACAACGTCGACGAGATGGGCGGGGTGACCACCTGGTCGCACCAGATGGCCCGCCTGTTCGCCGGGCGCGGGCACACCGTGCACGTCGTCGGCATCGTCCCCGCCCCCGAGGGCCTGCGTGCCGACCTCGGCGAGGACCTCCCGTACGCCACCACCACCCTCTACGACCGGCACCCGCCCAAGGTCGGCCCGGCGCGCGGCATCAAGGGCCGGGTCAACCTCGCCGAGCGGCGCAGGCGGGCCGAGCGGGACGCCGGGATGCTCGACCAGGCCGCCCGGCTCACCGCGCTGTTCAACGCCGCCCGCCCCGGCGGCATGGTCATCGTCACGCAGGTGTGGGCGATGGAGTGGGTGGCGCTGGCCGACACCGCCGGGATGCCGGTCATCGGCATGAGCCACGAGTCCTTCGAGGCCTGCCGCCGCTCCTCCCGCTTCGGGCGCGTACGGAAGTACTACGCGGACGTGGACCGGATGCTCGCGCTGACCCGCGAGGACGCCGACCTGTGGATCCGGCAGGGCATGGACAACGCCGACTTCATGCCCAACCCGCTGCCGGTGATGCCCGAGCAGCCCTCGGACCGCTCGGCCAAGGTCGTCGCCAGCATCGGGCGGCTGGCCGACGAGAAGGGCGTCGACCTGCTGCTGGACACCTGGGCGCTGCTCGCGCCCCGCCACCCCGAGTGGAGCCTGAGGATCTACGGCTCGGGGGAGGACGAGGAACTCCTCCTCAAGCAGCGCGACGCGCTGGGGCTGGAGGGCTCGGTGGAGTTCATGGGCCGTACCGACGACGTGGCCGGCGCGCTGCGCGGCGCCGCCGTCTTCGCACAGGCCTCGCGCGCCGAGGGCTTCCCGCTGTCGCTGATGGAGGCGATGGCCTCCGGCGTGCCGTGCGCCGCCTTCGACTGCGCGCCCGGCGTGCACGAGATCGTCCGCGACGGCGAGGACGGGCTGCTGGCCGCGGTCGGCAACACCGCCGAACTGGCCCGCCACATCGAGCGGTTGATCACCGACCGGGAGCTGCGGGATGCGATGGGCTGGGCCGCGCGGGAGAACGTCCAGCGGTACGCCACCGACCGGATCGTGGGGCGCTGGGAGGACCTGTTCGCCCTGCTGGAGCGCTGAGCGGCGCCGATGGCCGGGCGGCCGCTGGTCACGGTGATCGTGCCGGTGCACGACACCCTGCGCTTCCTGGACCGCTGCCTGGGCTCCGTCTTCGCCCAGAGCCTGGGCGGCGACCGCATCGAGGTGATCGCCGTCGACGACGGGTCGACGGACGGCAGCGGGGCGTGGCTGGACCAACAGGCGCGCGGCCACCCGCATCTGACGGTGATTCACCAGACGGCGTCGGGCGGGGCGGGACGGCCGCGCAACGTGGGCATCGACCGGGCCGCCGGCCGCTACCTCTTCTTCCTCGACTCCGACGACTATCTGGGGCCCGAGGCGCTTCAGCGCCTGACGGCGCTGGCCGAGGAGCACGGATCGGACGTCGTCTACGGGCGCATCGTGGGCGTGGGCGGGCGCGCTGCCCCCGTCGACCTGCGCACCACGTGTGCCGCCGTCTCCGTCCACGACTCACCGGTCTACTGGACGCTGGCCGCCTACAAGCTCTTCAGGCGCTCCTTCGTCCAGGAGCACCGGCTGCGCTTCGTGGAGGGGCGGCTGCTGGGCGAGGACCTGCCCTTCGGCATCCACGCCCTGCTGCGCGCCCGCACCGTCTCCGTCCTCGCGGACTACGACTGCTACTACCTGGAGGGCCGGGACGGCGACGGCTCCAACGCGAGCTGGCAGCAGGCGGCCCGGCACGACATCGACTGGGCCGAGCACCTCGCGTACATCGGTACGGTGCTCGCCGGGGTGGCCGCCGCGGTGCCCGCGGGGGCGGAGCGCGACGCCCTCATGGTGCGCCACTTCCACGGCGAGATCCTCGCGCCCTTCGGGGCGCCGTATCTCGCCCTGGACGCGGGCGCCCGCGAGGCCGCCGTCGCGGCGGCCCGCCCGCTGGTCGAGGCCTACCTCACGGACGGGGTCCGTGCGGCCCTCCCCGCCCGCCTGCTGCTGCGCGCGGAGCTGCTGCGCGCGGGTAAGGCCGCCGAACTGGCCCTCGCCGTACGGTCCGAGGCGCGCTCGGCTCCGCCGGGGGAGCCGTCATGACACCGCGGGCCGGTGGGCGCTACGCGGCGGAGCCGCACCTCGACACGGCCCCGCGCCCCCTAAGGGGCGCAGCGATGTCGCCCGGCTGCTCGCCGTCGCGGTGGAAAAGAACCCGCCGCGACGGCCTCAGGTCCCGCGTACGGCCCAACTGCCGCGCTACGCGCGATGCAGCTGCCAGCCCGCCCAAGCTGAGGTGATCATGGCGCGGACGTCGTGGTGGGCCTTCCAGGCGAGTTCGGTGGCGATGCGGTCGGCGGCGGCGACGACGCGGGCCGGGTCGCCGGGGCGGCGGGCGGTGACCTCGGGGGCGGTGTCGTAGCCGGTGACCTCGTTGATCAGGTCGACCATCTCGCGGACCGAAACGCCCTCGCCGCGGCCGATGTTGAGGGTCAGATCGCGCACCGGGCCGGGCTCGGCGAGCTTGCGCGCGGCGGCCAGGTGGGCGTCGGCGAGGTCGGCGACGTGGATGTAGTCGCGGATGCAGGTGCCGTCCGGGGTGGGGTAGTCGTCTCCGAAGATCCGCGGCGCCTTCCCCTCCGTCAGCTTCTCGAAGACCATCGGGACGAGGTTGAAGATCCCGGTGTCGGCCAGCTCGGGGCTCGCGGCGCCGGCCACGTTGAAGTAGCGCAGGCACGCGGTGCTGATGCCGTGCGCCTTGCCGGCCGCGCGCGCCATCCACTCCCCGACCAGCTTGGTCTCGCCGTACGGGCTCATCGGCAGGCAGGGCGTGTCCTCGGTGACCAGGTCCACGTCCGGCATGCCGTAGACGGCGGCGGAGGAGGAGAAGACGAACCGGCCCACCCCGCCCGCGGCCATGGCCTCCAGGAGGGTCTGCAGCCCGTGGACGTTCTCCCGGTAGTAGCGCAGCGGCATCTCGACCGACTCGCCGACCTGCTTCTTGGCGGCCAGGTGGATCACGCAGCTGATGTTGTGCTCGGCGATGGTGCGGTCCAGCAGGGCGCGGTCCAGGGTGGAGCCGACCACCATCGGGACGCCCTCGGGGACCCGGGCGGCCACGCCCGTGGACAGGTCGTCCAGCACGACGGCCCGCTCGCCCGCCTGCACCATGGCTCGTACGACATGGGCGCCGATGTACCCGGCACCGCCCGTGATCAAGTAAGACATATCGCCATCTTAGGGTTGGGAGATAAGGACGGGGTCAGTGTGCAACCGGGCTCTTCGGCAAGGTTTTTCGGCCAAGCAGCGAGCCCGCCCGGCCGCGCAGCCGGCGCGCGGCGACGCCCCACGCGCCGCGCAGCCCGGAGGTGATCCGCAGCGCGAGCGCGCCGCCGGTGGTGGCGTACGGCTGGACCAGCACGATCAGGTACCGGCGGCTGGGCAGCACCGCCCGGCGCAGCCCGGGGCCGACGGCCCGCAGGGAGGCGGTCAGGGACGTGCCGTCGGCGCAGCGCACCGTGGCGGCCAGGTCCCAGGGGTCGGGCTCGGTGCGGCCGCGCGCGCCCCGCTGGACGAGCGAGCCGAGGTCCACCAGCAGCTCGCCGGTCCAACTCGCCCCGGAATCAGGGGAGTCGGCGGGTGGCGCGGGGGTGAGGGCCACGGTGTGGACCGGGCCCTGGCGGTCGTCGGCGCGACGGCGCAGCTCGATGTCGACGCTGACCGGAGTCGCCGCGGCCAGCTGCCCGTACAGCTCGTGCAGGCGCAGCCGCAGCAGGCAGCGGGTGCCCAGCACCGGCTCGGCGTCGATGGTCACCGGCAGCCGGTCCAGCGGCGCGGCCCCGCCCGCCGCCTCCTGGCCCAGGCCGTCCAGCACCACCTGCGGCAGGTCCCGGGACCACACGGGCCGCCCCTGGCCGTCGCGGGCGTACGGGGGCAGCAGCCGCCCCGGCCGGGCCGCGAGCTGCGTCAGCCGCGGCAGGTCCCGTACCTGCTCGCTCGCCAGCAGCACCCGCGCCGCCCAGCGGGCCGGGGCCCGCGCGGCGTCCACCTCGGCGGCGTCGAAACCGGCGAGGTACTCGGCGGTCAGGCGCCACCACTGCTCGCGGTAGTCCTCGCCGCGGGTGTGCAGCTCGCGCAGGTACATCCGCAGGTCGTGGTCGAGGAACTTGGTGCGGGCGGCGTGCGCCAGCCGCACGGCGCCGGCGTCCAGCAGGATCTGTACGCCGGTGCGGTGCGCCTGGATGCGGGCCTGCCAGTTGGCGATGTCCTTGCGGTCCAGGGAGATGGACGGCTTGGCGGCGCTGCGGCGCACGTGCCAGATGTAGACGCTGTCGGGCACGGTCGCGATCCGCGGGGCGGCGGCCAGCACCCGCGCGGTGAAGACGAAGTCCTCGTACACGAAGCGGCCCTCGGGGAAGGCGATGCGGTGCTCGGCGAGGAAGGCGCGGTCGTAGAGCTTGTTGACGCACAGCGTGTCGCGCACCAGCGCGGGCCGGTCCTCGGGGGTGGGGTGCACGGCGGCCTCGCGGTACAGGCCCGGCTGCCAGCGCACCTCGCGCAGATCGGGCAGCTCGCGGCGCACGCACGCGCCGGCCGCCACCGGGGCGCCGTGCCGCAGCGCCGCGCTCAGCAGGGCGTCGACCGCGCCGGCGGGCAGTACGTCGTCGCTGTCCAGGAACATCACGAATCGGCCGGTGGCGGCGCCCAGACCCTCGTTGCGCGGGGTGCCGCAGCCGCCGCTGTTGCGGGCGCGGTGGATCACCCGCAGCCGCGGTTCGCTGTGCGCCAGGGCGTCCAGCGCGGGTCCGGTGCCGTCGGTGGAGGCGTCGTTCACGGCGATCACTTCGGTGACCGCGTCGCCCTGGGCCAGTGCGGAGCGCACCGCCGCACCGATGTGCGGGGCGTCGTTGTACGCGATGACGACGATGCTGACCTGCGCGCTCGGCGTGAGGGTGGGCCCGGGCCGCGGCTCAAGGGCTTCTTGCACAGTCACTAAATCTACATTTCGGGTCGACGTGATCACTGGCGCCGATGCGCTTCGGCCTCTTTGGGGAAAAGAGTCCGACGGCCGCCGTGCGGTTGCACTCGCGTCACGGTTTTCCCCTTTGTTGACGTCGGGGTGACGGGCTGGAGAACAGGACTTGGACACCCTTTGATCCGTGCCCAGTGTCATTGCTCCGTAAGGGCTCCAGCACATGCCGTGATCGAATCGCCGCCGCAGGATGCGGTGTATGCGTAGAACGCACCTGTTGTCGCCGGACCTCATAGGCCGGAAAACGACGGTCGCGGTCCTCGTCCCCTGCGCCGTCATGCTCGCCCTGGGCCTGTGGGGGCTGCGCCGCGGCACGATGTGGCGGGACGAGGCCGCCACCTTCCAGGTCGCCCGCCGCAGCCTGGCCGAGATCTGGCATCTGCTCGGCGGCATCGACGCGGTGCACGGCCTGTACTACCTGCTCATGCACGCCGTGCTCACGGTGCGCGCGGACGAAATCGCGCTGCGGCTGCCCTCCGTCCTGGCGTCGGTGGCCACGGCCGGGACCCTGGCGCTGCTGGGCTGCCGCCTGGCGAGCCCCCGCGTCGGCCTGTGGGCGGGGCTGCTGTTCGCCGTGTCGCCGCTGGTGGGCCACTACGCCCAGGAGGGCCGCTCCTACGCCCTGGTCGCCGCCGGCGCCGCCCTCTCGACCCTGCTGCTGGCCCGCGCCGTCGAGGGCGAGGCGACGGGGGCGGGGGCGGGCCGCTGGGCCGCCTACGCCGCCGTCACCGCGCTCACCGCCCTGCTGCACGAGTTCGCCCTGCTGCTGCTCCTCGCGCACGCGCTGACCCTGCTGCTCTCGCGCGTACCCCTGCGCGTGCTGCGCCACTGGGCGCTGGCCGTCTGCGCCGTCGCCGCCGCCCTGCTGCCCCTGGTAGCGCTCTCCCGCGGCCAGAGCGACCAGGTCGGCTGGCTGTCCACCCCGGGGGAGCGCGAGGCCAGGGAGCTGGTGTACGCCTTCATCGGCCCGGCGGGCCTGGTCGCCGCCGTGACCCTGCTCCTGATGGCCGTCGCCCTCCTGCGCCCCCTGCCGCGCCGCCCGCACGCGCTGGGCCTGACCGCCGTCGCCGCCCCCCTCGCCCTGCTCCCGCCGACCCTGCTCTTCCTCCTCTCGCAGGTCCGCCCGCTCTTCAGCGACCGCTATGTGCTGTTCGCGGTGACGGGCGTGGCCCCGCTGGCGGCGGCGGGCGCCGAACGGCTCGTACGGATGCTGCCCACCGCGCCTGCGCGCGGCGTCCTGGCGGCGGCGGGCGCGGCCTGTGTCGCCGCCGCCTTCCTGTGGCAGCTGCCGTACCACCACAGGGAGCGGCTGCCCACCAGCCGCCCCGACGACCTGGCCGCGGTCTGCGCGCTGGTGGCGCACAAGGCCCGCCCCGGCGACGCGGTCTTCTTCGTCCCCGCCTACGAGCGGCGCCTGATGCTCACCTACCCGGCGTCCTTCCAGGGCCTGCGCGATCTGCGGCTGGGCACCTCGGGCCCGGCCTCGGGGACCCTGTACGGGCGCGAGGCGCCGCTGAAGGAGCTGCGCGCCCGGCTGCTGCGCACCGAGCGGGTGTGGGTGGTCGCGCACGCCCGGATCGAGCGCACCGAGTGGTTCGCCGCCAACGACGGCGAGAGCGCCAGGTGGGAGCTGCTGCACGAACTCTTTCGCGAGCAGTACGCCGAATGGGCACGCGGCGGCGAGGTCGCGCTCTACGTACGGCGCTGAGCCCCCTTTCTGCGCGCCCCCGGCACCCGGACGGCGCACCCGAGTGTGACCTGGCCGGTGCCGCCCAGTTCTCCAGCCATGACGCAGCCGCCGAAGACCGCCCGCCGCACCGCTGTATGGCTGCTCCTGATCGCCGCGGTGTTCGCGCTGTGCCAGACGGTCACCCCCATGGGCCGCACCTCACCGGACTCGGCGCGCTACCTCCACTACGCGCTGCACCTCACCGGCGAGTCCGACACCCGGGCGATGCGCCGCGCCATCGACTACGTCTGCGACAACGAGGCCGTCTCCGCCGAACGGGCCCAGCGCCTGGACCCGGCCCGCTACCGCCGCCCCGGCCAGGGGCCGGAGGCCTGGCACCGCTGCCGCGAGGGCATCGACTGGCCCGCCACCCACACCCCGGCACTGGAGCACCGCCATCCCTCCGGCGCCTTCGGCCCCGAGCGCATGGCGTACTTCTTCGACGCCCGCCCCGGCTACCCGCTCCTGCTGGCGCCCTTCATCGCCGCCCTCGGCATCCCCGCCGGGGTCCTGACCGCCTCCATCGTGCTCACCGCGCTCGGCGGCGTCCTGGCCGCGCTGGCGACGCGGACCATCGGCGCCCCGCGGCCCGCCGTCCTGCTGACCCAGGTGCTCTACTACGCGCTGCCCTCGGCCCAGACGTCGATGCGGGTGCTGGCCGAGGGCGCCACCATGACGCTGGCCGCTGCCCTGGCCCTGGGCTGCGCCCGGATGGCCCGCGGCAAGGCGGCCTCGGGCGCGGCGCTGGCGCTGTGTGCCGCGGTGGCGATGTTCTTCGTCAAGTACTCCCAGGCGATGCAGCTGTGCGCCGCGCTGGCCGTGGGCTACGGCCTGTTCGCCGTGGTCAGGCGCTGCCGCGCACGGGGCGGACCGGCGGGGGTACGCGTCGAGGCGGCCGTGGCCGCGGCCGCCGCCGCCCTGGCGGCAGCCATGACCGCGGCGGTGACCGCGCTGGGCTGGCCCTCCACGGACGAGAGCCTGCAGGACCTGGCCTCCGTCCACTTCACCGAGCCCGATGTCCCCGACCCCTGGGGCGACTTCCTCGTCCTGGAGGCCCACTTCTGGACGGAGTGGCTGCGCCTCCAGCTCATGGCCCCCCTGCTGCTGGTGGCGCTCGCGCTGTCGGCCTGGGCGCTGTGGCGCTGCTGCCCCCGCTGGGCGGTCGCCGTCACCGCGACCGCCGCGAGCGGGGTCCTCAACCAGGCGGCCCACCCCGACATGACCAGTTGGGGGGACCGCCTGATCGTCCTGGTGTGGTTCCTGCCGCTGTACGGGATGCCCGTACTGGCCTGGCTGCTCGTCCAGCGGCGGGTGCCGCGGCCCCGGCCGCGGCCCGTCGTCAACGTCCCGCCTGCCTGGCGGCACCTGGCACGGCACCTCGCCGTGTTGTCGGGCTCGCCCCGGTACACCCAGTACCGGGGCGATTCTCCGCCTTGCGATCGCACGCGCCGGACGCCGCCGGGCCCGCCCTCCGGGCGGACGACGGGACGTTGACGACAGGCCCTGGCTCAGAACGCCAGCCGGTCCGCCGCCCTTGCCGCGGCCCGGCCGTCGTCCAGGTGGCAGAAGGCCGACCGGAACCGCTCATAGGCGCCGGCGCTCTCGCGGGCGACCGACTCCAGGGAGCGCAGCGCGTCCACCACCTGGCCGGTGTCCGACAGCAGCGGGCCCGGCGCCTGCGCGGCGAAGTCGAGCGTGAAGCCGCGCACCGTGTCCCGGTAGCTGTCCAGATCGGGGGTCAGGAACAGCATCGGGCGGCCGGTGTTGGCGAAGTCCACGGCCAGCGAGGAGTAGTCGGTGATCAGCACGTCGGCGGCCAGCAGCAGCGGCATCGCGTCGGGGAAGCCCGACACGTCCCGTACGAACTCGTCGTCGCCGAAGGGGAGTTGGTCGGCCACCAGGGGGTGGCTGCGCACCAGCAGTACGTGGTCGCGGGCCAGCGCCGCCCGGGCGCGCGCCACGTCCAGCGGCAGATGCAGCTGGTAGTGCTCGGCGTCGTAGGCCTTGTCGTCGCGCTGGGTGGGCGCGTACAGCACCACCTTCTTGCCCCGCGGGATGCCCAGCTGCTCCTTGAGGGCCTCGGCGAGCTTCTCGCGGTCCTCGGCGAACAGCAGGTCGGTGCGCGGCAGACCGGTCTCGGCGATCTCGCCCTCGTAGGACAGCGCCTCGCCCAGCAGGCGGGTGCTGTGCGCGTTGGGCGACAGCAGCAGGCTCCACTGGTGGCCCAGGCGCGGCTGCGGCCACAGGTGGACGAGGTCGGCGCACAGCGTGCCGGCCAGGCCCTGGCCGATGCGCTTGAGCGGGGTGCCGTGCCAGGTCTGCAGCACGAACTGGTCCGGGCGGCGCCGGAACCACGCGGGCAGCTGGGTGTTGCTGACGATGTGCCGGCTGCGGGCCAGCGCCTCGTGCCACTGCGCGCTGCCCAGCTGCACCGCCCGCGCGGTGGGCGGCACCTCGTACCCGCCGTCGCGCACCACCCACAGGTGCTCCGACTCCGTTCCCCTGCGCAGCAGTTCCTCGTGGATCGCGCGCGGGGAGTCGGAGTAGGAGCGGCCGCCGAAGCTGCTGTAGAGGACGGCCTCGCGCAGCGCGCGGGAGCGCTGGGCCGGGTAGTGCCGCTCGCGCAGCACCCGCTGCCGGTAGGGGCCGCGGTCCCGCTCGGGCAGCGCCGGGCCCACCTCCAGGAACGCCACGTCGTGAAAGCGGCGCTGCACCGTCAGCGCCCGCCCGCCACCGGGCCGCTCGGCCGGGAGCGTGACGAAGGCCGTGGGGCAGACCCGCAGACACATCTCGCGGCTGTCCTCAACCCCGGCCTCGCGCAAGGAGAAGTACCAGCGGCCCTCGCGCAGCGGCCGGTCCCCGGTGGGCGCGGGCACCGCGTCCGCGCTCACCTCGGCGCTGAAGCGGTCCCCGTCGCGGGCGACGGCGAAGCGCGCCAGGGCCGCGTGCCGGCTGTGCCGCAGCACCAGCTCCAGGTCGCGCGGCGCACCGCCGGGCAGCGTGCCCGCCAGGCGCAGCGCGCCGTCCTCGCGCCATGTGAAGCGGTCGGCGACCGGCTCGGCGGGGCGCTGGTGCAGTACGAGATTGCCGGCCGCGGTGGCGGTGACGACCAACTCCCGCCCGCCGCCGTCGTGGTAGCGCCCGGCCGGCTCCAGCGGGTCGGCCGAGATGCGGGCGGTGCGCCCGTCGGCGTAGACCAGCACGGGGTCCCAGGTGGCGCCCTCCTCGGGCCGTACCTCCTTGGGGACCGGGCCGTTCGCGGCGGGGGCGGCCACCAGGGCGTCGGGGGAGAGGAGGACGGTCAGCCGCGAGCCCTTGGGGGCGCCGCCCGGCGCCGCGCTCACCTCGCGCTCCACCGTGGTCCCGCAGCCGCGCCGGGTCAGCCGCAGGGCCACCGGCGGCCGGGCGGAGGCGTCCGAGATCTCCAGCTCGGCCGCGCCGCCGTCCTTGGCCCGCAGCCCCGTCAGCCGCCGGGTGATCTCCTCCACCGACACGTGCAGCCGGCCGTCCTTGTACCAGGGCACCACCCGCACCCCGTCGCTGACCTCGTACGGCACGGGGGAGGCGCCGGAGCCGGTCTCGTACGCGCGCAGGGCGGCGGCCCGCACCACGCCCTGCCCCGCCACCACGATCCCCAGCTTCCACTGGCCGGGGCGCAGCCGCCCGCCGCCGGCCAGCCGCTTGGGGTCGAGGGTGATCTCGAAGCCCGACCAGTCGTAACAGTGCGTCTCCTGGCGGGAGTTGTAGGTGGCCTGCGGGGCGGGCACCGAGCGCACCGGCAGCAGCAGCTTGCGCCGCCCCGAGACCAGCACCGCCGTCTTCAGCGACTTCAGCCGCGCCGAGGCGTCCACGTTACGGATGTAGGCGTAGCCGCGCAGCACCAGCTTGCCGTCCCGCCACACCGTCTCCTGGAGCCGGGCGCGCACGGGGAAGTCCTTCTTCTCCAGCCGGCTGGTCTGCGCCGGCAGCCGCACCCGCCGGCCCTCGCCGCAGGTCAGCACGGCGCGCTTGCGCAGGGGCCAACCCGCAACCGAGAAGCCGGAGTTGTTGCGCTTCTCGTGCTCCAGGAAGGCCAGCAGATCGGCGAGCCGGTCCTGGCGGATCAGCTCCCAGCGCATCCGGTGCTCGACGGGCAGGGTGCGGAAGAGGGCGGGGTCCACCCGGCTCAAGAAGTCCCGGGTGCGCTCCATGAACAGCCGGCGGTACTCCTCGCCCGCCATCGGCAGCGCCTCGATGAAGTACAGCAGGTCGTCGGTGAGCACCGAGCGGTCGTAGTCCCGCTTGTGGTGGGTGAAGGAGGTGCGCTCGGGGTCCGCCAGGAAGCGGCTGACCCCGTCCACGGCCGCGATCCGGTCCCGTACGCCCTTGACGTCGGTGCGGCGGCGGGTGATCGAGCCCTCCCGGATGCGCCAGTAGTAGACGTGCTCGTGCAGCACGTCCACCTTGCGCGCCAGGAAGTGCGCGGGGATGGTCACCGGGGTGTCCTCGTAGAGCACGCCTTCGGGGAAGGCGAGCGCGTGCCGGTCCCAGAAGCTGCGCCGGAACACCTTGTTCCAGGCCACCCGGTCCGACAGCAACGTCAAGTCCTTGCTGATGTGGGTGCCCTTGACGGTGCGCGTCATGTCCTTGTGCTGCCAGGCCTGGCTGCGGCCCTCGGAGGTCAGCCGCCACACATTGCCGGTCGCGAAGTCCGAGCCGGACTCCTCCAGCAGGCCCACCAGTTGCTCATAAGCGCGCGGCGGCACGATGTCGTCGCTGTCCAGGAAGGCGAGGTAGCCGGTGCGCGGATCGGCGTGCCGGGCACCGGTGTTGCGGGCGTGCCCGAGCCCGCCGTTCTCCTGCCGTACGAGCCTGAAGCGCGCGTCGCGCTCGCAGAACGCCTGCGCCAGCGCCGGGCCCCCGTCCGTCGAACCGTCGTCCACCAGCACCACATCGAGATCGGTCATCGTCTGGGCGGCCACCGACTCCAGGCATTCCTCCAGATATTCCTCCACGTTGTAGATCGGTACGACGACAGTGAGCCGGGGAGCCATGAAGGGGACCACACCTTTACCGGGCGAAGGGGGCTGGGCCGGGGGCGAACCCCGGGCCCCCGGCCGGGCATCGCGGCGCGGGCGGCGAACACCGGGGGCGGAAGTTCAACCGAGGCGGCCGGGGTGCGGTCACCGCCGCTCCGCTGAACGGGTGAGCGGCGCCGCCAGGGGAAATCGACACTGCGTAATCGCGTGGTTACCCTCGGGGGGCAATTTTTGTCTCGACCCCCGGGATGGCCATGCCCCGCTTCAGCGTCATCGTCCCCGCCCGCGGCGTTCAGGGATTCCTGCGCCGCTGCCTGGACTCCGTACTCGCCCAGTCCGTGCGGGAGGTGGAGCTGATCGCGGTCGACGACTGCTCGCCGGGCGCGGACGGCGCCATCATCGAGGAGTACGCCGGGGCGGATGCCCGCGTGGTGCCGGTGCGGCTGGAGCGGGCGGCCGGCGCCGGAGCGGCGCGCAACGCGGGAGCGGCCCGCGCCAAGGGCGACTACCTCCTCTTCCTGGACGGCGACGACTTCCTCGCCCCCGACGCGCTTTCGGCCATCGACCAGCGCCTGCGCGAGACGGGCGACGTGGACGTCCTGCTCTACGGCCACGACGTGGTCAACGTCTGGGAGAGCGTTTCGGCGGGCCCCGACCGGGAGCTGCTCGAAACCCTGTCGGGTGAGGTCTTCACCGCCGCCCAGCGCCCCGACTGCCTGCGGATCAGGCCCGCCTCCTGGAACCGCGTGGTGCGCCGCGAGCTGTGGACCGGGCGCCAACTGGCTTTCGCCGACGGCCCGTACGAGGACGTACCCGTGGTCTACGAGGCGCTGCTGGCCGCGGATCGGGTGGCCTGCCTGGACCGGGTCTGCGTCACCTGGCGCCGCCGCCGCAAGGGCAGCGCCTGCACCACCCCCGGCCGCCACCACTTCGCGATCACCGAGCGCTACGACGAACTCTTCGCCCTGCTCGGCACGTTCGCCGGCGAGGAGGGCGGCTCGGCCGAGGCGCTGCGCCGGCCGCTGTTCGAGGAGATGTCCCGGCGGCTGATGGAACTGCTCAACGACGGCAACCGCATCCCGGTCGCCGACCGCGCCGACTTCTTCCGCGCCGCCGCCCGCTGTCTGCGCCGCCACCGCCCCGCCGGCGCCGAACTGCCGCCCGGCATCGCCTCCTACGGCCTGTACCGCTCGGTCAAGGGTGCGGCGGCGCTGCGCAGTTCGGCCACCAAGAAGCTGCGCGCGAAGAAGAACGCCACCGCCCGCGGCATCTACGAGCGCTACTACCACCTGCAGCTGCGCCGCCCCGTGGACGACAACCTCGTCGTCTACGGCGTCTACTGGAACCGCGGCGTGGCCTGCAACCCCGCGGCCGTCTACCGCAAGGCCCAGGAGATCGCCCCCCACCTGCGCGGCGTGTGGGTCGTCGACAAGAAGAACCGCGAGAACGTGCCCGACGGCGTCGACCACGTCCTGGTCAACTCCCGCCGCTACTGGGAGGTCATGGCCCGCGCCAAGTACCTCGTCAACAACGCCAACTTCACCGGCACCGTCCTCAAGCGCCCCGAGCAGGTCTATCTGCAGACCCACCACGGCACGCCCCTTAAGTCCATGGGCATGGACCTGCGCCGGCACCCCGCGGCGGCCAGCGGCATCAGCTTCCTGCGGCTGCTGGGCCACGCCGACCAGTGGGACTACAGCGTCTCCTCCAACCAGCACTCCAGCGAGGTCTGGGAGCGCGTCTACCCCAGCGACTACCAGACGCTGCCCACCGGCTACCCGCGCAACGACATCTACTTCACCGCCACCGCCGAGGACGTCCGCCGCGCCCGCGCCGAGCTGGGCATCGCACCGGGCACCACCGCCGTCCTGTACGCCCCCACCCACCGCGACTACGAGCGCGGCTTCAACGCCCCCCTGGACATCGAGCGCCTGGCCGGCGAGCTGGGCGAGGGCTTCCAACTCCTGGTGCGCGCCCACTACTTCTACGACGCGAGCCGGGCGCTGGACGAACTCCAGGCCACCGGGAAGATCCTGGACGTCTCCACCCACCCGTCGGTGGAGCAGCTGTGCCTGGCCTCCGACGCGCTGCTGTGCGACTTCTCCTCGCTGATGTTCGACTACGCCTGCCTGGACCGGCCGATCGTGGTGCACTCCGCCGACTGGGAGGCCTACCGGCGCGCCCGCGGCGTCTACTTCGACCTGCTCTCCGGCGAGATGGGCGACACCCCCGGCGTGGTGGCCGCCGACGAGAGCGCCATCGCCCAGGCCTTCCGCTCGGGCCACTGGCAGGGCCCGCGCTCCGCCGAGCTGCGCGCGGCCTTCCGCGCCCGCTTCTGCCCGTACGACGACGGGCTGGCCGCCGAGCGCGTGGTGCGCCGCGTCTTCCTCGGCGAGGACGAGCCGCTGCCCGTGGTGCCGATGGCCGACCGCACCGTGGCGCCCAACCCCAAGGAGGCCGAGGGGGCGCGCGGCTTCGTGCCGGCGGCCTCGCCGGTCGCGGTGAGCTGAGCGTGCGAGCACCCACCGCCACGGCGGCCCCAGCCCTGCGCCCGCCCGCCGGGCCGCGCACCGGACGGCCCGCGGCGCGCACGGACGGCGCGGGCCGCCGCCGGCGGTGGGTCCTGCTGGTGGCCGCCGCCTACTGCGTCCAGGTGGCCTTGCGCCTGTGGCTGTCCTGGGGCCAGGACTTCCCCCGGGTCCAGCCCGACGAGGGCTCCTACCTGGCGCTGGCCAAGGTGCTGGCCGGGCACCCCACCACCAGCGTCCCGGCCGGGGTGCTGATCCCC
The DNA here is from genome assembly GCF_058245575.1 of Streptomyces sp. UF-297. Taxonomy (NCBI): domain Bacteria; kingdom Bacillati; phylum Actinomycetota; class Actinomycetes; order Kitasatosporales; family Streptomycetaceae; genus Streptomyces; species Streptomyces sp. UF-297. Next base: position 55,874 of record NZ_JBSIBZ010000046.1, read on the forward strand.
GGCGGCTACCCGCTGCTGATCTCCCCGGTGCTGCGCCTGGCGGACGACCCCGTCACCGGCTACCACCTCGTCCTGGGCCTGAACGCTTTCGTCAACGCCCTGGTCCTGCCGCTCGCCCACCTGGCGCTGCGCAGAGCGGGCCGGCCACGGCCCTTCGCGCTCGGCCTGGCGAGCGCCGCCGCGCTGCTGTCCCCGGTGGTCTTCTACTCGCTGTACGCGATGACCGACGTCGTGCTGCCCGTCCTCGTCCTGGCCTGGCTGCTGTGCGCGCACGGCTGGCTCACCGAGGGCAGTGCGCGCCGCCGCAGCGCGTACGCGGCCGGGCTGGGCCTGACCGCGGCCGCCGCCATGGCCACCCACGACCGCGGCAGCGTGACGGCCGGGCTCACCGCCGTACTGATCGCCGTGGCGGCCCTGCGGCGCTGGGCCCCGCGCCGCAGCGTGCTGACGGCCGCCGCCGCGCTCGCCGCCGGCGCGGCGGGCGCCCGGCTCCTGGCCGCCCTCCTGCGCGCGCTCTTCCCCGACACCCCCTCCAGCGAGGTCGGCGGCGCCGCCCTCGAAGGCCTGCTGGACCCGGCCCTGCTGACCCGCACCGCGGCCCGGCTGCTCGGCCAGATCTGGTACTTCGGCATCTCCTCCTGGGGCGTGGGCGCCGTCGGCATCACCGTGTGCGCGGCGGCGCTGGCCACCGCGCGCCGCCCCCGCGCCGAACGGGCCGTGGCGGCGCTGCTGCTGGCCTCCCTCGGGGCGATCGCCCTGCTGTCCTCGGCGGCGCTGGAGGAGGGCAGGCTCGACCACTACGTCTACGCCCGCTATCTGTCCGTCCTGATGGTGCCGCTCTTCCTCGTCGGCGCCACCGCGCTGGTCCGCGCCCCGCGCCGCTGCGTCCTGGCGCACACCGCCGCCGCCGCGGCCCTGACCGTGGTGTGCGGCGCGGCGATGTCCCTGCGGGCGGGCGGTGAGCTGCACCGCGGGCGGTTCATCCTGTGGGGGCTGCCCGACGCCTCGCTGCTGGCCGGCGACTGGACGGCCTTCCACCTGTGGCGCACCACCGCGGCCGCGCTGGCCCTTTTGGCCTGCCTGGCCCTGCTCGCGCTCACCCGCCGCGCCGCCGCCCTCCTGCCCGCGCTGTGCGCGCTGCTCGCGGCGCTCTCCTGCGTGGTCATCGCCGGCCGGGTCACCGCCCCCAGCGAGGACGAGCAGCGCTGGAACGCCACCGGGCTCACCTCCCTGGGCGGGCTGCGCGGCGACGAGCGGCTGGCCATGGACGACTGCGCCGAGTGGCGGCTGCGGGCGGTGCAGCCCTTCGCGCTGTACGACGGGCAGGTGTGGGTGCGCGATCTGCACCGCCGTCCGCCGCCCGCCCGGGCGAGCGCCGCCGTGGTGTGCACCCCGCCCGGCGGGCCGCCCGCCGCGAGCTGGCCACAGGCCCCGCCCGGCTGGTCGATGACCGCAGTGGTCCCCAAGCACCCCTACACCTACGTCATCTGGCGGCCCGCCGGCCGGGGCTGAGCCCGACACCCCGATTTCGACGCAGTGTAGTCGTAGCACTACTCTCCGCAGTGACAGTGTGATGGGTACACACCGAGCGAGGAGGTGCCGGCCGTTGCGCGCGCTGGCGATCGAAGGTGCCTGGGTCATGGAGCCCCGGGTGTTCACCGACGACAGAGGGACCTTTCACGAGTGGCTGCGGGCGGAGGACTTCCACGCCGCGGCCGGACACCGGCTCAGCGCCGCGCAGGCCAACTGCTCGGTGTCCCGCCGCGGCGTGCTGCGCGGCATCCACTTCGCCGATGTTCCCCCGGGCCAGGGCAAGTACGTGAAGTGCGTGCGCGGCGCCGTACTGGACGTCATCGTCGACATCCGTACGGGCTCGCCGACCTTCGGCAGCTGGGAGGACGTACGGCTCGACGACACCTCGCACCGCGCGGTCTATGTCTCCGAGGGCCTCGGGCACGCGTTCATGGCGCTCACCGAGGAGGCCACGGTGGTGTACCTGTGCTCCGAGGGCTACGCGCCCGAGCGGGAGCACGGCATTCACCCGCTGGACCCCGAACTCGCCATCGCCTGGCCGCGCGACCTCAAGCCCCTGCTGTCCCCGAAGGACGAGGCCGCGCCTTCTCTCGCCGAGGCGGTGCGTTCCGGAACGCTCCCGCATTTCGAAACCTGCCGCGCCTATCGGCGCAAGCTCTGTGGTGCCCTGCCGCAACACCCGTGAGGAAAAAGGTCGTTAGCGTACTGTGAATCAGCGTCGAATGAAGGGCCTCGTGCTGGCCGGCGGCTCCGGCACACGACTGCGCCCCATCACCCACACCTCCGCCAAACAACTGGTACCGGTGGCCAACAAGCCCGTGCTGTTCTACGGCCTGGAGGCGCTGGCGGCGGCCGGGATCAGGGAAGTGGGCATCATTGTCGGCGACACCGCCGACGAAATCCGCTCCGCGATCGGCGACGGCCGCGAATTCGGCCTCGACGTCACCTACATCCGCCAGGCCGAACCCCTCGGTCTCGCCCATGCCGTACTCATCTCCCGGGAATTCCTGGGAGATGACGACTTCGCGATGTATCTCGGCGACAATTTCATCGTCGGCGGTATCGAGGACCTGGTCCGCACCTTCCACGAGCGGCGCCCCGACGCACAGATCCTGCTCACCCGGGTGACCGATCCCCGCGACTTCGGCGTCGCCGAACTGGACGACGCGGGACGGGTCGTGGCGCTGGAGGAGAAGCCCGAACACCCCAAGAGCGACCTGGCGCTGGTCGGGGTCTATCTCTTCACCCCGGCCGTGCACGAGGCGGTGGCGGCCATCACCCCGTCCTGGCGCGGCGAACTGGAGATCACCCACGCCATCCAGTGGATGATCGACCGCGAACTGGACGTGCGCTCCAGCGTGATCGGCGGCTACTGGAAGGACACCGGCAATGTCGCCGACATGCTGGAGGTGAACCGCTCCGTGCTGGAGAGCACCGAACGCGCCATCGAGGGCACGGTCGACGAACACAGCGAGATCATCGGCCGGGTGCGCATCGAGGCGGGGTGCCGCATCACCCGCTCCCGTATCGTCGGACCCGTCGTCATCGGCCCCGACACCCTCGTCGAGGGCTCCTACATCGGCCCGTTCACCTCCGTCGCCCGCCACTGCACCGTGCGCGACAGCGAGATCGAATACTCCATCGTGCTGTCCGCCGCCTCGATCATCGGCGTACGCAGGATCGAGGCGTCCCTGATCGGGCGGCAGGTGGAAGTCACCCCGGCCCCCCGCGCGCCGGCCGCGCACCGCTTCGTACTCGGCGATCACAGTAAGGTCCAGATCTGCTCGTGAACTCCCCAAGAATCCTGGTCACCGGCGGCGCGGGCTTCATCGGCTCGCACTACGTCCGCACTCTGCTCGCCGCCGGGCACGACGAGATCCCCGCGGTCACCGTGCTGGACAAGCTCACCTACGCCGGCAACCCGGCCAACCTCGACCCGGTCCGCGGCCACCGCGGCTTCCGCTTCGTGCACGGCGACATCTGCGACGCCGACCTCGTCCACAAGCTGATGGCCGAGCACGACCAGGTGGTGCACTTCGCCGCCGAGTCGCACGTGGACCGCTCCATCGCCGGGGCCGCCGAGTTCGTCCGTACGAACGTGCTGGGCACCCAGACCCTCCTGGACGCGGCGCTGTGCAACGAGCCCAAGGTCTTCGTGCACATCTCCACCGACGAGGTGTACGGCTCCATCGACAGCGGTTCTTGGACCGAGCGGGAGCCGCTCGCGCCCAACTCCCCCTACTCCGCCTCCAAGGCGTCCGCCGACCTGATCGCGCTGTCCTACCACCGCACCCACGGGCTGGACGTGCGCGTCACCCGCTGCTCCAACAACTACGGGCCCTACCAGCACCCGGAGAAGGTCGTGCCGCTGTTCATCGCCAACCTGCTGGACGGCCGCACCGTCCCGCTGTACGGCGACGGCGGCAATGTGCGCGACTGGCTGCACGTGCGGGACCACGTCCAGGGCATCGAGCTGGTGCGCCGCGGCGGCCGGGCCGGCGAGGTCTACAACATCGGCGGCGGCACCGAAGTGACCAACCGCGAGCTGACGGAGCGTCTGCTCGACGCCTGTGGCGCAGGACCGGACCGCATCGAGCGCGTACCCGACCGCAAGGGCCACGACCGCCGCTACTCCGTCGACTGCACGAAGATCACGCAAGAGCTGGGCTACCGGCCGCGCACGGACTTCACCACCGGCCTGGCCGAGACCGTCCAGTGGTACCGCGAGCACCGCCGGTGGTGGGAGCCGCTGCTGCGCCAAAGCGGAGGCGCGTCATGAGCTGGCTGGTCACCGGCGCCGCGGGCCTGCTCGGACAGGACGTGGTGGCCCTGCTGCGCTCCGAAGGGGAGCGGGTGGCGGCGCTGGGCCGCCACGACCTGGACATCACCGACCGCGGCCAGGTCGCGGAGGTCTTCGCCGCGCTGAACCCCTCCGTGGTGGTCAACTGCGCGGCCTGGACCGCCGTGGACGACGCCGAGAAGCACGAGGAGGCGGCCCACCGCGTCAACGCCGAGGGCCCCCGGCTGCTCGCCGAGGCCTGCCGCACCCACGGCTCGCGGCTGGTGCAGGTCTCCACCGACTACGTCTTCCCCGGCGACGACGCCCACCCGTACGGCGAGAGCGCCCCCACCGGGCCGCGCACCGCCTACGGCAGGACCAAACTCGCCGGCGAACGCGCCGTACTGGAACTGCTGCCGCACGCCTCCGTCGTGGTGCGCACCGCCTGGCTCTACGGCGCACACGGCCCCAACTTCGTGCGCACCATGTGCAGGCTGGCCGCCGAGCGCGAGTGGATCGAGGTGGTCGACGACCAGCGCGGCCAGCCGACCTGGTCCGCCGATGTGGCCGCCCGGCTCGTCGCGCTGGGCCGGCGCACCGCCACCACCGGCATCTTCCACGCCACCAACTCCGGCAGCGCCACCTGGTACGACCTGGCCAGGGCCGTCTTCGAACTGCTGGGCAACGACCCGGACCGGGTGCGGCCCACCACGAGCGCGGCCCACCCGCGCCCCGCGCCCCGGCCCGCCTACAGCGTCCTGGGGCACGCCCGCTGGGCCGCGGCCGCGATGGCGGCACCGCGCGAGTGGCACTCGGCGCTGCGCGCCGCCTTCCCCGCGACGGCCGGGGCGGTCGGCCCATGACAGCCCCGACACCCCGGACCGCACCGGCCCGCCCCGCCCCGGCCCCGCCCGCCGCGCCGCCCTCCGGCCCGTCCCGTATCGCCGCCCGGGTGCCCGCCACCACCCGGGTGCCGCTGGCCGTCTTCGCCGCCTGCCAGGGCCTGTTCGCGATCTGGTGGCTGGCCTTCCACCCGGCCCTGCTCAGCTACGACTCGCTGACCTATGTCTGGCACGTCACCACCGGCAACTGGCGCTCGGACCACTCGGTGGTCTACGACGCCTGCGTATGGCTGTCCCTCCAGCTCACCGGCGGCATCGGCGCGCTGACCATCCTGCAGACCACCGCGATGTCGGCGGCCCTGGCGTACTGCTGCCACGGGCTGGCGGGGTTCGGGGTGCGCGGGCGGTGGTCGGGCGCGGCCGCGGTGACCTGCGCCGCGCTCCCGCCGACCGGCACCTTCACGGTCTTCCTGTGGAAGGACACCGCCTTCGCCATCGCCGCCGTCCTCGCCTTCGGCGCCGTCACCCACCTGGCGGGCCGGGAGCGCAGCACGGTCCACTGGGCGCTGCTGGCCGTGGCGATGACGGGCCTGGCGGTGTTCCGCAACAACGGCTACCCCGTCGTCCTGGTCGCCGCGGTGATCCTCGCCGTGGCCATGCCCCGGCACTGGCGCCGTATCTGCGCGGCGACGCTGGGCCCGGTGGCGCTGGCCCTCTCCCTGACCTTCGGCCTCTACCCGGCCCTGGGCGTGCAGCCCCCGCGCACCAGCTCCTACTACGCCTTCAACTACGCGGACATCGCCGTCGCCTACCACCGCTCGCCCAGGAGCATCAGCCTGGCCGACCGGGCGGTCATGGAGAAGGTGGCGCCGCTGGAGCACTGGTCCAACGGCGGCTGGGCCTGCGGCTATGTCGACCCGCTGCTGGCCCGCCCCTTCGACCGGCGGGCCGCCGAGCGGCACAACGACGCGCTGCTGGGGGTGTGGAAGCGCGCCTTCACCCGCCGCCCCGACCTGGTGCTCTCGGGGCACCTGTGCCGCTCCCGCATCGGCTGGGACGCGCTGCAGAGCGATAGCAACGTCTACATCTCACCGGTACGGATGCCCGAGGACCTCTTCGGATACGCCGAGCCGGGCGGGCGCCTGGAGGGCAGCCCGTACCTCTCCGCGCTGCGCAGCGACCCGCCGTCCGCGACCCTGCGCCACCTGGCCGTGTTCGCCTACAAGGCGGCCAAGGTCCCGGAGCTGGTGTGGCTGCTGTGGGCGGGCTCCCTTTGGTGCTACGTCACCTACCTCACGGTGCTGCGCTTCGCCTGGCGCCACCGCCTGCGCCGGGCCCTGGCCCTGGTGGCCGTCACGGCGGGACTCCAGGCCGCGGTGCTGGCCGCCACCCCCGCCAACCTCTTCCGCTACATGGCGGCGCCGATCTTCATCGGGCTGCTGGCGCTGACGCTGCTGTCCGCCCTGCCGGGGCGCGGGGAGCGGGTACCGGCCCCCGGGAGACCCGCCGCCCACGGGGCCCGCGCGCCCGTCGGCCCCGCGCGCGGACCGGCCCGCTGAGCCGCACGGCACACGAGGGCGAAAGGAACGGGCAGCCGCTCCTTTCGCCCTCGTGCGCGCCCGGACCCCGCAGGACCCGCCGATCAGCGCGCCGGGCCCGCCGCCCCCACCAGCGTCCGGCCTGCCACCGGCTCCGGCCTGCGCCGCTCCGGCAGCCGCCGTACCAGCGCCAGCAGCAGCACCAGACAGGCCCGCAGGAGGTACACCGAGGCGCGCAGCGGCGAATGGCTGGGCGTGCCGGTCGTGCGCGGCCGCATGGCCACCGGCACCTGCCGCACCCGGAACCCGCTGCGCACACTGCCGATCAGTGTCTCGACGGTGTCGCCCAGGTACTCCACCGGGTACCACTGCGCGAAGAACTCGATCAGCTCGCGGTTGCACGCGCGAAACCCCGAGGTGGTGTCCGTCAGCGGAGTCCTGGCGATCTTCGACAGGACGCGGGAGAGCAGCCGCATCGACCACTTGCGCGGCCCGCGCACCCGGTAGTCGCCCTCGCCCGCGAAGCGCGCGCCGATCACCAGGTCCGCCTCGGCCAGCCCGCGCAGCAGCGCCGGCACATAGCCCGGGTCGTGCTGCCCGTCCGCGTCCACCTGCACCGCCACGTCGAAGCCGTGGTCGCGCGCGTAGCGGTAGCCCAGCCGCATGGCGCCGCCCACCCCGAGGTTGTACGGCAGCCGGGCCACCGTCGCCCCGGCCGCGCGCGCCACCCGCGAGGTGCTGTCGCTGGACCCGTCGTCGACCACGAGCAGCTCCGCGCCGCCCAGCCGCTCGCGCAGCTCGGCCAGCACACCGGCCAGCCCCTCCGCCTCGTTCCAGGCGGGCAGCACGATCAGTACCCGCTTGCCGTCGATCATGAGAGGTCCTCCCGTCCGAGGCCGGCGGCGGGTCTGATAACGCCCGGCCGCTGCACCGCGTGCAACTCGACCCGGATCAGGGCGATTTCCTCGGAGAGGGTGCGGGTCTCCTCCTCCAGGCGGCTCGTCTCCCAGCTGAGGTGGAGCGCGACGAACAGCAGCAGGACGAAGCCGGCGAAGAGCACCAGACTCACCCCGGACCGTACGCCGAGCGTCAGCGCGAGTGAGTCGAGGAGTTTCGGGAACATGCTGAGCGGAAGAATGGCGACGCAGGCGCAGATCCAGAACGCCGCGTATTTCTCCCTCAGTTGATGTCTGCGCAGCAGATCCAGTACGCAGCCGAGAACGGCAAAGCCGGTGAGTGAGGTGAGCAGGGTGAGCCGCACGGAGTCACTCAGCCTTCCATGAATGAAGTGGGTCGCTGTATTTCTCTTGTGCTGCTATAGCCGAATTGGTCCTTTCGGAAAACGAAGTGCGGCCATGGGCGTCACTTTCCGCTGCTCCATCCGCATGAGACCCGTGGTGGCGTATCGACATTCCGTGAATTCATGTGCCACAGCGCGAGGGTGAGCAGCACCGTCGCCCAGGAAGCGCACAGATAGGCCAGCGCCACGCCCGTCTGGGGCGGGCCCGGCCAGATCCAGGCCGTGGCGAGCAGCGCGGTCCCCGCCGCCCAGCCGCCGACCTGCGCCGCCCTGCGGTCCGCCGCGACCGTGGCGCTGCCCAGCAGGAAGGCGGCGAGATAGCCGATGTTCCCCAGCGAGAGGACGGCGAAGTCCAGCGGCCCCAGCAGCGGCGCGGCGCCGAACAGCGCCACGGTCAGCGCCGGACCCGCCAGGACGCACAGCAGCGACCACCCCAGCCCGAGCCCGCCCACGGCGGCCGCCGCCGCGGCCAGCCGGCGCCGGAACGCCGCCCGGTCGCCTTCCGTATGGGCGCGGGTCAGCGACTCCAGCAGCGAGGCCTGGACGGCGGCCACCAGGAACTGCGGGATGCGCACCAGCACCAGCGCGTACAGCAGGGCGGACGCCAGGGCCGCCGCGTGCGGGGCCAGCAGCCGTACGGTCACCACCGGGGCGTTCGCCAGGGCCTGGGCCAGCAGGGAGGCGAGCAGCAGCGCGCCCGTACCGCGCCCCGGCGCCGCCGGGCCCGCGCCCTGCCAGGCCCCCGAGCGGCGCACCACCAGCGCCAGGAACGGCAGCGCGGACACCACCGGCGCGGCGACAAGGACGGCCGCGAACCACAGCGGGGAGCGGCAGCCGGCCGCGGCCAGCGCGCTGCTGAGCGCGACGCGCAGCACCGACTCCAGCGCCAGCTGGGCGCCGTAGCAGCCGAAGAGGCGGGTCCCGGCGAGCGCTCCGCGCGTCCAGTGCGTGACCGCCAGCGCCCCCAGCGCCCCGCCCAGGGCGGCGACCAGGCCGGTGCGCCCGTCGAAGAGGGCGGCCGCCAGCGGCCCGGCGCCCACGGCCAGTACGGCCCAGGTGGCGCCGAGCAGCCCCAGCGCCAGTACGGCCCCGCGGCGCAGCACAGGCCCCGGGCCCAGCCCCCGCGCGGTGCGTACCGCCGCCGCCCGGGTCACCTCCTGCTCCACGGGGAAGAACAGGCCGGTCCCCACGGAGAGGGTGATCGCCCACAGGACGGAGAAACAGGCCCCGTCCCGGACGTCCAGCGACCGGCCCGACAGGGAGAGCTGCAGATAGCAGGCCGCCGCGTTGACCGCGGTGCCCGCCCCGACGGCCACCATTCCCCCGGGCACCATGCCGCGTACCTTGGCGCCTGCGGCCTCGGCCAGTCGCAATGTCTCCCGCTTTCCTTCGGGTTCCCGGTGAGCTGACAGAGCGTCATCGAACAACGAAGCGTCTGCGTATGCGTCACTGTGTGCTGCGCCATCCGGGCGGCCGTCCGGTCCTCGCCGAAACTTGCGGTGTACCGAACTGGTTTGCACAACAACGCCCCGAGGAGTCACCTGACGCGCCAGAGGAAGGCACTGCCGTGGGAATCGGTCCGACCGTCCGCAAGCAATTGGAGAATCTGGGGATTCCCGCAACGGATCTCTTCCGCTCGGCCTTCATCGACCTGGACGCCTTCACCGCCACCGTGACGAGCCTGTGCCGCCCGGCGCGCATTTTGGAGATCGGCTGCGGGGACGGCTCCTGTGCCCAGCGGCTGCTCGCCGCCCTCCCCGAGGCCACCTACCTGGGAATCGATATCGCGCCGGAGCCCGGCGGGCTCTTCCAGGGCGACCGCTCCCGGGCCGACTTCCGGTCGGTGGCCTCCGACAAGGTGGTCGCGGAGGGCCCCGAGCCCTTCGACCTCGTCCTGGTCGTGGACGTACTGCACCATGTCCCGGCCGGTCAGCGCGCCGCACTGCTGCGGGACGCGGCCCATCTCACCGCCCCGGGCGGCATGCTGATGGTCAAGGAGTGGGAGCGCCGCCCCGGCCTGGCGCACGCCGCCGCCTACGGCGCCGACCGCTATCTCTCCGGCGACCGGGGCGTGGCCTTCGGCACCCGCGACGAATGGGCCGCTTTCCTTGCGGAGGTGCTGCCGCACTTCACCGTCGGGTGCGAGACCCGCGTACCCCCACGCCGCAACAACATCCTGTGGGCGCTGCGCACCACCGTCTGAGGAGGCCCGATGACCGCACGCCCCGAGAAAGCGGCGAGCACCGCGCGCTGCGACTACACCTCACGCCTGCTGGAACTGGAGCGCTCCGGCGTCAAGCGTTTTCTGCCCACCCAGGCCCCCTACCGCTGGAACCTGCGGCGGCTGGGGCTGGGCCGGGTCCTGGACGTCGGCTGCGGCATCGGCCGCAACCTGGCGTACTGCGCGCCCGGCAGCGTCGGCGTGGACCACAACCCGCACTCCGTGCGCACCGCCCGCGCCCGCGGCCTGGCCGCCTGCACCCCCGAGGAGTTCCTGGCGGGCCCCTACGCCGAGCCCGGCGCCTTCGACGCGCTGCTGTCCGCGCACGTACTGGAACACCTCGACCAGGAGCAGGTCCAGGACCTGCTCGGCACCTACCTGCCCTACGTCAGGCCCGGCGGGAGCGTCGTCCTGATCACCCCGCAGGAAGCGGGCTACAAGAGCGACGCCACGCATGTGCGCTTCACCGACTTCACGCTGCTGCGCGAACTCGCCGGCTCCGCCGGGCTCGCCGTGCAGCGCGCCTATTCCTTCCCCTTTCCCCGGCCGGTCGGAAAGGTCTTCCGCTACAACGAGTTCGTCCTGGTCGGCCGCGTCCCCGAATAGGGCGCGGGCCGCACGCCCGGAGAGGATCCGACCGCCGTGCCCGAATTCGACATCGTCGTACCGCATTACGGCAAGCCGTCCCTGCTGCGCGAGACCGTGCGCAGTGTGCAGAAGCAGCGTGGTGGCGGCTGGCGGCTGACGGTGGTGGACGACGGCGGGCACGGTACGGACCTTCAGGGGTGGTTCGCCGCGCTGGAGGACCCGCGCATCCGCTATCTGCGCAACGAGCGCAACCTGGGCATCACCCGTAACTTCAACCGCTGCCTGGCGCTGGCGGAGCGCCCGTACACGGTGCTGCCCGGCAACGACGACCTGCTGCTCCCCGGCTATCTGGAGACCGTCAGCGACGCCCTGCGGCGCTTCCCCGACGCCGACATGGTCCAGCCCGGCGTCAGCGTCGTGGACGGCGGCGGGGCGGTGGTCGAGCCGCTGGGGGACCGCGTCAAGCGCTGGTCGCGGCCCGGCGGCGGCCCCGTACTGCTGGGCGGCGAGCGGCTCACCGCGAGCCTGATGCGCGGCAACTGGCTCTACTTCCCCTCCCTGTGCTGGCGCACCGAAGTGGCCCAGCGCATCGGATTCCGGGAGGAGTTCAGCGTCGTGCAGGATCTCGCGCTGGTCACCGAGATTTTGCTGGACGGCGGGCGGCTGGCGCTCCACCCCGGCGTGGGCTTCCACTACCGGCGCCACGCCGCCAGCGTGTCCTCGGCGCAGGCCGTGGACGGCAGGCGTTTCGCCGAGGAGCGCCGCTACTTCCTGGAGACGGCCGAGCGGCTGCGCGAGCGCGGATGGCGGCGGGCGGAGCGGGCCGCACGCCGCCATCTCACCTCCCGGCTGCACGCGCTGACGCTGGTGCCCACCGCGGTGAGCAGCTCGCGCGAGGCGCTGCCGGGACTGCTGCGGCACGCCTTCAGCTGACCCGGCGCTCCTGCTTGCCGCCCGAACGCCGGGCGGCGACGACCGCCTTGGTGATGAAGGGCGGCAGCACGTTCACCGCCAGCCGGCGCAGCGGGCTCCGGGAGCGGCCGGCCGGGGGCTGCGGCGCCGACGCGGCGGCGGGTGCGGAGGCGGCGGGCGTCGGCGTCTGGGCCGGGACCGCGACATGGTGGCGGGAGACGGGGTGGGCCGGCTCCTGCACCCCCTTGCCCCTGCCCTTGAGCCGCACCAGCGGGCGGCCGGCCACCGGCGTGACGTCGTGCCAGATGTCCTCGCGGCCCTCCAGCCAGGCCACCAGATCCCGCTGCACCGGCTCGGGGTCGCCCCACGTCCCGTAGAACTTGGTGCCGGACACACAGATGGGGCGCAGGTCCCCGCTGGTGACCGCCTGCCAGGTGGCCGCCGCCACGCCGGGGCAGTGCTCGGAGCGGTAGTCGTCCATGACGACGATGCCCTGGTCGGTCAGCAGTTCGCGCACCGCCTGGATGTCGCCGTGCACATGCTCGTACATGTGCGAGGCGTCGATGTGCGCGAAGCGGCAGGTGCGGTCCTCGACGTGGTCGCGGATGACGGAGCTCAGGCCCTGGATGACGGTGGGCAGCTCGTCGTGGAAGGAGAGGTAGTTGGCCTCGAAGGCGCGGCGGGTGAGGGTGGAGTAGGACTTCTGCATCTCCCGCGTGTTCTGGTACTCCTCCGCGGGGGAGTCGAAGAGGTCGCAGACGGTGAAGCGGTCACCGCTGCGCTGCCGCGCGCCCATGAAGATCGTGCTCTTCCCCATGTACGCGCCCAGTTCGAGCAGATCACCGGGCTCGTCCCGGTCGTTCTGGCGGGTCAGGAACCAGTCGAAGAGGACCTGGTCGATCGCGAAGAACCAGCCCTTGACTTCGGAAAGCCGGGTGGGCTTGGGCAGTTCGCCGACGCTGTGGTCTGTGGTGAGGGCAGTCATGTGCGGTCCGTCTCCAGACGGTCTAGGGATGTGAGAGGGGGTTACGGAGTGGGGGTGCCGAAAGGCTCAGGCATCCGGTGTGGCGGAGGTGGCTACGGGCGGGGCCGCTGCGTTGGCGGCGGCGGTGGTCGATGCGGTCGAGGTGCCGGTCGGCAGCGCGCAGGCCAGGGCCCGTTGGGGGGACGGAGCGGGCCGCCGGTCTTCCATGGGCACGACGGGCAGGGCCGTGGCCGCCTCCGTCTCACCCAGGAAGACGTGCCGTACGACCCGTTCCGCGGCGCGGCCGTCATCGTAAGGACAGAAAAGTGAACGGAAAGTAGCGCGCAGCTCGGCTGAACGGGGTCCATGCCATGCGGGAGTTGCGAAGATGTCCACCAGTTCGTCCGCCGTCCGGGCGACCAGGCCAGGGGGGTGCGCGGTGATGTCGAAGTACGTGCCGCGCGCGGCGTTGTAGGCCTCCCAGTCGTCGGTGAACACCACGATCGGGCGGTCCAGGTTGGCGTAGTCGAACATCAGCGACGAGTAGTCCGTGACCAGCGCGTCCGAGGCCAGGCAGAGATCCTCGACGCTGGGGTGCGCACTGACGTCCAGCACACCCTCGGTCCGGCCGGCGGACTCGGTGAAGGCGCCCTGCGCGCCGTCCAGCGAGTAGTGGGCGCGCACCAGGACCGTGAAGCCGGGGCCCAGGGCGCGGGCCAGGCGCCGCGGGTCCATGGCCGGCTGCTGGCTGCGGCGGTAGTCACGGTGCGTGGGCGCGTACAGGATCGTGGTGGTGCCCGGCGCGATGCCCAGCTCGCGCCGGACGCGCAGCACCTCCTCGGCGCCCGCCGTCAACAGGCGGTCGTTGCGCGGGTATCCGTACTCCAGCGTGGTGTAGCCGGAAGGGTAGACGCGCTCCCAGGTGAGGGTGGAGTGCTGGTTGGCGGACAGGCAGTAGTCCCAGCGGTCCACGCTGCGCAGCAGCCGCGCGAAGTCGGTGCCGCGCGCGGCGGCGGGCCGCTCCTGCAGGTCCAGGCCCATGTGCTTGAGCGGGGTGCCGTGGTGGGTCTGCACCAGCACCTGGCCGGGGCGCTTGGCCAGGCGCCGGTCGAAGTTGACGTTGTTGACGAGGTACTTCGCGCGGGCCAGCGCCGTCCAGTACGCGGCCGTGCCGGGCCGCAGCCGGCGCACCCCCTCGGGCACGGTGTGCTCGTGCTCGGCCTTGGCCACCCACGCGGTGCGCATCTGCGGCAGCAGCTCGCGCACCGTGCGCTCGATGGCCGCCGGGTTGCAGGCGTAGCCGCGGTGCCAGTAGGCCGCGAAGACCGCCTGGTTCTTCCGTACGGGCAGCCGCAGCTGGATGCGGTAGTGCACCTGGAGCACCGCGGCGCGCAGCGCGCGCAGCCCCGCCCTGGCGTGCCGGCGGGCCCGGCCCCGTACGCGCTGCAGCGTCCACAGCGTACGGAAGGTACGGCGCCCGCCCAGGCGCACCAGGCCGTGCCGCAGCCGGGTGCGGGTGCGGCCCGAGGCGCCGCGCGAGCGGTAACGGCGGTAGTGGGAACGGGCCCTGCGGAAGAATTCCGCGCGGCTGGAGCGCGGCAGCCGGCCGTGCGAATTGAAGATCGTGGTGAAGTGGTCGACCATCCGGCGGAAGATCAGCGGCCGCCAACTCGCCAGCTCGGGGCGGGAGTCGATGAAGGCGAAGACCCGGTCGTACTGGTCGAAGATGTCGAAGTGCTTGCGGCTGGTGGTGCCCAGGATGTTGCCCTGGCGGCGCTGGCGGTAATGGACGCAGACCTGGTCCAGCACGGCGATCGAATCGGCCGCCATCAGCGCCGGATAGGTCCAGGGGGTGTCCTCGTAATAGCCGGGCGGGAATTCGAAGCCCTGCTTGTGGACGAACTCCCGGCGGTACGCCTTGTTCCACACCACCATCAGCAGGCGCAGCAGCGAGGGCCGGTCCTCCAGCCGGAAGACCTGCGGGTCGCTGGGCCGCAGCAGTTCGGCGAACTGGTTGCGCTCCACCCGCCCCGACCAGTACGTCCGCGCATAGTCGTAGACCAGCACATCGGGATCGCCGGTCTCCTCGATGCGGTCGGCGATCGCCTGCAGCGCGCCGGGGACCAGGGTGTCGTCGCTGTCCAGGAAGAGGAGGTAGTCGCCGCGGGCGTGCGCCATCCCGGCGTTGCGGGCCGGGCCCAGGCCCACGTTGCGGTCCAGGTGCACGGCGGTCACCCGGCGGTCCCGGCGCGCGAACTCATCGATGATGCGCCCGCTGGCATCGGGGGAGCAGTCATCCACCGCGATCAGCTCGAAGTCCGCGCATTCCTGCGCCAGTACGGATTCCAGGCACTCCCGCAGAAATGCCTGGACCTTGAAGGCGGGCACGATGATGCTGAACCGAGGCAAGGTACATCCATGAGTTCGACGACCGACGAGGGACCGCGGGCACGCCGACGCCCACACAGCTCGTGAACGGCACAGCCCCTCATCGCCCGGTTATCGGATGAACAGCCGCGTACGCGCTATGTGCCCGGTTATGGATGGGGAACGGGTCCTGTGGTCATCTGGTTACGCCGAGCTGGCATACGGGGCACGCCACGGTGACATCCGCATTGCCGCGCCGCGTCGGTCACTTCACCGCGCCACGCCCCTCACCGGCGGCGATACGCCAGCGCAGGCGGCTACTTCACCGCGCCGGCCATCACGCCGGAGACGAACTGCCGTTGGAAGGCGAAGAATACGATCAGCGGGATCACCATCGACACGAAAGCGCCGGGCGCCAGCACATCGATGTTGTTGCCGAACTGACGCACCTCCTGCTGGAGGGCGACGGTGATCGGCGGGGACGCGCCGTCGGCGAAGATCAGCGCGATCAGCATGTCGTTCCACACCCACAGGAACTGGAAGATGCCCAGTGAGGCGATCGCCGGGCCGCCCAGTGGCAGTACCACGCGGGTGAACAGCCGCAGTTCGCCCGCGCCGTCCAGCCGGGCCGCCTCCAGCAGCTCGCGCGGGATCTCCGCGAAGAAGTTGCGCAGCAGGAAGACCGCGAAGGGCAGACCGAACGCGCTGTGGAAGAGGATCACGCCCGGGGTGGTCTGGAACAGGCCGATCGCGCCGAAGAGTTCGGCCACCGGGACCAGCGCGACCTGGACCGGGACCACCAGCAGACCGACCACGACCATGAACCACCAGTCGCGCCCGGGGAAGTCCATCCAGGCGAACGCGTAGCCCGCCAGGGCGCCGATGACGACCACCAGCACCGTGGCCGGCACGGTGATCAGCGCGGTGGTCAGCAGCGAGTCCATCACCTTGTCGTTGGCCAGCAGTTGGCTGTAGTTGTTCCAGGTCAGCTGGGCGGGCTCGGCGAAGATCCGCCACCAGCCGGACTCGGCGATGTCCTGCGAGGAGCGCAGCGAGGACAGCAGCAGCCCCAGCGAGGGCATCAGCCAGAACAGGCCCACCAGGATGAGGAAGACACGCAGCACGCCGCCGCCGGTGCGCGCCGCTATGCGGGCGGGAAGGGACTGCTTGGCCCGTACGACACCGTCCACGGCGCTCATCGGCGACGCTCCTTCCGGACCCGCCGGAGATTGACGTACATCACCGGCAGCACGAGCAACAGCAGGAAGACCGCGATCGCGCTGCCCAGGCCCTGGTCGTTGTTCGGACCGAAGGCGGACTGGTACAGCTGCAGGGCCAGGACGTTGGCGTCCTTGATGCTGGAGCCGGGCGCGATGATGTAGACCAGGTCGAAGATCTTCATCACGTTGATCATCAGCGTGACCAGCACCACGATCAGCACCGGCGCCAGCAGCGGCACCGTCACGCGCCGGAAGACCTGCCACTCGTTGGCGCCGTCCACCCGCGCCGCCTCCAGCAGCTCCCGTGGCATCCCGGCGAGCCCCGCCGCGATCAGCACCATCGCGAAGCCGGCCCACATCCACACATAGCTGCCGATGATGGCCGGGGTGACCAGCGTCGGGCCGAGCCAGTCCACGCCGTTGTAGGCCTGGGCGAAGTTGGCGGCGGGCAGCCGCAGCAGCGCGCCCTCGGCCTTGTCGGCGGGCAGCGCGAACGTACCGTCGGCCGCCGTGGTGGCGCTCGCCACCGCCCTGCCGTCCTTGACGGCCTCCACCTTCAGGCCCGCCAGGCCCTTCTCGCCCCGGTCGATGGCGCCCGCCGTGCCGCCGCCACCGCGGGTGAAGTCCAGCCAGACCGTGCCGGTCACCCGGCCCGGCTGCGGTTTGGCCTCGGCGGCCGGGGCGGCGTTCTTCACCGCGTCGGGCTGTACGGCGACCAGCGGCAGATTGGCCGGACTCCCGGCGCCCGCCGCCGACTTGGTGGTGTACGCGCCGCCGCCGGAGGGCCGCAGATCGGAGTTGGGGCGCGGCTTGGCGCCCGGGAAGGGCGCGGACTGCGTGAAGGTGTCGTGCACCCCGACCCACACCGCGTTGGCCACCCCGCGCTCGGGGTCCTGGTCGTACACCAGCCGGAAGATGATGCCCGCCGCCAGCATCGAGATCGCCATCGGCATGAAGACGACCAGCTTGAAGGCGGTGCCCCAGCGGACCCGCTCGGTGAGCACCGCGAAGATCAGGCCGAGCGCGGTGGAGACGGTCGGGGCCAGCACGATCCAGATGACGTTGTTCTTCAGCGCCGTACGGATACGGTCGTCGGTGAACATCTCGCCGTAGTTGCCCAGCCCCAGAAAGCCGTCGCCGGACGCGTCGAACAGGCTGCGGTAGACGGAGAAGACGATGGGATAGACGACCAGCGCGCCCAGCAGCACCAGCGCGGGCAGCAGGAAGACCGCCGCCACCCACGCGCGGGTGCCCGACACGCCCTTGGTCTTGCGGGCCTTTCCGGGCCCCGGTGGGCCACCCGCGGTCGCAACCTTCATGGTGACGGTCCCCCCGGTCCCGTTCGAGGCGGTCGGTGTGCTCGGCGCCGCGGATGCGGGCGGCGCCGCCGGCTAGCCCGAGCCGCACCCTCGGGCCTACTCGACGCTGTTCTACAAGGACGGTACGGACACAGCGGCGGTCACTCCGGAGAA
>NZ_JBSIBZ010000047.1:0-69679 GCF_058245575.1 Streptomyces sp. UF-297
CCCCCCACCCCGGACTCTCCGCCCACCTGTCGCTGACGATCCGCGACATCTCCCTCCAGGACCTGCGAACGGCCCTGGAACAGCAGTTGACCGAAGGGCTGGACCTCCCAGCACGCCCACTGGGCGAGACCGCGATCGCCGACGCCTGCGCCACACTGCTCAGCCATGTCCGCGCAAAGCTCGACACCATCGCCCCAGAGAACCTCCGGCTCGCCGCACGAGCCGCACAGACACGGCAACCGGCCGCGCCGACGCAGACGGAGACACTCGTCGAATCGGCCCGGAACTGGCAGTCCAGCGGTCCCGGCACCAGGCGCGCCGGGCTGGCCTCCCTCAGCGGCACATGGCGCAGACTGCGCGACGCGGCACGCACCGAGCACTGACGCACTGGCTGCTTCACCTTCGGAGGCTCCGGCCCAAATTGCGTGGAACCGTCGCTCTCCATCGCAGTATCGCCTCGGACAGGCGCTCAGTCGGTGAGATCACCGGTTGCGGACGGTCCACCTGGTGCGCCGTGGTCGGCGAGGCGCAGGAGCTTGGGGCCGGCATGTCAGAAGCGGCCAGTAGCCTCAGGCACCATGGGCATTCGAATCGATGTAGCGGTGAGCTACCCGATCAACGATGAGGTGGAGAGGGTGCTCGGGTTAGCCGAGGCGGTCGGCGAGCCCGTCACTGTCACCTTCACGTGGGAGGGCGGTGAAGAGTCGGAACGCGTGGTGCTGGTGCCTGCGGCCACGCTGGCATGCTGGGAGCACTGGGCCCCCGCCGCCTACCCGACGAGTGGCGCTGGGGAGGAGAACCAGGCTGTGGTGGAGGAGCCGGAACTGGCTCACCCAACGGAATTCGGCGCGTTCACACTCTTTCGCCGTCGCGTAGGAGGGCGCACAGCGGTTGCTCGCAACGGCGTGGTGGTCGCCGAGCTACTGGCCCCCGACGAGGCGCACTGGCTCCAGGAAAGGGCCCGCGGTATCAGCCAAGGCTTTATGGACCCGAAGCAGAAGGCGGCGTTCGAGGAGTTCCTTGCCCGGCAGGCATCCCTCGATGATCAGTGATGCGCCGACTCATGCTTCGTGGCTTTGCAAGGGGCCTTCGGGCTCCGGTCCGGTTCGTTGGGTGTGGTGACACTCGCTCACGCCAACAGGACATGTTCGTGACGGCAGGCGCCTGCTGTTCAACGCACCAGCGGCGAAGCCCGGGATACGAATGCCTCGATGGCAAGCCTCGCCTGGGTGTCCCTCGCGTCCCGCCCGGGTCGTCCAGCTTGCGGTACCAGCGGGCCGCCTGCCCCTGACGGTAGTCCTCCACCGCTGCGGCGAACTCACCGTACGTGGCTGTGCGCTCCTGCCGAAGCGCCTCGGACCGCGCGAACAGCTCACTTCGCCTGGACGTAAGGCGCTGGAAAACATGCGTGATCACGGAACCCAGCAGCGTGCCCGCAACCGCTACGACACTTGTCCACATCGCTTCCACAGCACCAGCCGACCACACGAATGCCGCGGCTCAGTAGACCCTGCGAAGCGTTCGGGAGCCACTCGCGGGACTGCTCCCTGATCAACTCCTTTGCCAACTGATGTCGTTGAATCACTGCGGCAGCCGTCAGGGTCCCTCGAACGGGTCATCACCCTCGGCGTGAAAGGGTGGCAGCAGTTCCTGCCCGGGTGCTTGTTGAAGTGGCTGCACGAGGGGCGGGTGCCCGGCTGGAGGCATAGGTGAAGAGCCCTGACATGTCCCGCGGTGCTCGACTGGCCGCCCACGGTGCCGTATCCACCTCGCTGTCGCTGTGCAGCGATCGCAAACTGCACGAACTCGTGAACGCCGCCACACCGATCGGTTCCGGCATCGGCGGGAACACCGTACTGCTGGACGTCGACGGAACCTCGGTCTTCGTCAAGCAGATTCGCCTGACCGATCTGGAACGACTACCGGAGAACGTTCACTCCACGGCGAATCTGTTCGGACTGCCGGTCTTGTGCCACTACGGCGTCGGCAGTATCGGCAGCCCGGGGTTCGGAGCCTGGCGCGAGCTGGCCGTGCACACCATGACGACGAACTGGGTGATCGCGGGAGACTACGAGGGATGCCCGCTGATGTACCACTGGCGGGTGCTATCAGACTCTGGCCAGCCGCTTCCCGAGGAACTGGCCGATGTGGAACGAGCTGTCGCCTACTGGGGAGGCAGGTCGGGAGTACGCCGCCGCATCGAGGCTCTCCAGCACTCCTCGGCGAGCATCATGCTGTTTCTGGAGTACATCCCGCACAACCTGCACGACTGGCTGGGCGTCCAGATCGGGGCCGGTGACGAGGCGGCCTGGACGTACCACCGTGGGCGAACGCCCGGATGACGACTGAGGTGCAGAAGTGACCGCTGGCTTGGTGGAGTTCCTACGCGCCCGCCTCGACGAGGACGAGCAGGTCGCCCGCCGCTGCGACGGCGACGCGTGCGGCCGGTGGACGACCGATGGCACGACGGTCGACTTCTGCCAGTCCGAGATGGAAGGCTTCCACACCGCCTACGCCGCGCACATCGTCCGCCATGATCCGGCCCGCGTACTCGCCGAGGTCGAAGCCAAGCGGCAGATCATCGATCTGTACGCCGCCGCGCTGGAGGCTCACGCGGACACCCGAGCCCAGAAGCGGGCAGTCCTCGACAAGGACCCTGACGGATTCGGGAAACTCCATCGCCGCGCGAGCGAACTGATCGGGGCCGCCGAGACGCTGGCCCCGGTGGCACGACTCCTCGCCCTGCCCTACGCCGGCCACCCCGAATACCGTGCCGAATGGCGGCCGTAAACCGAACCGGTCCTGGCCCGCCACCAGATCCCATCCCGTAGCAGACCTCCTGCCGATCTCTCGGCGGCCGCCCCGTCTTCGGTATCGGCGGCAACAGCGGCTCAAGCCCGCGCCCAGTGGTCGTCCGCAGATCTCCACGCGTCGCACCGAGACCGCCAGCGCTTCACACAGCCCCTACCGGACCGCGCAGGCGAAGAGGTTTTACCGAACGGTCGGCCCGCGGTGCGCCACCGTGTCGTAACGTCACGGCATCCCTTGATCACGACTGCGGGCGCCTCCGGCGGCTCATGCGGCCCTCCGGCCAGGCCAGCTCGCCAGGAGGCATGCCATGAACGCCATCCACATACCGAACACGGCCGCGGAACTGCCCGACGCCTGGAGCTCGCTCCTGCTCTGCCAGGTCGGGCACACCGGGGTGAAGGTGCTGCGGATGGACGGACGCGTCGTGGAACCGGAATCCCATGAGACAGCGGAGGCGTTGCTGGTCGTGGACGGAACGCTGCATCTGGTGGCCGACAGCACCGAGGTCGACGTGCGCGCAGGAGAGATGTACGTCGTCGAGGCGGGAGTGGAGCATGCCGTGCGCCCGGGCAGCACAGGCACGCTCGTCATCATCGAGCAGGTGTCAGACGCGACGTAGGACGCGCCTGCCCCGTACTCGTACCGCAGCTCTCATGCGCTCAAGGGACCCTGTGGTACTGGACGTTGCGGGTCCACAGGCGTTCACGCTTGACGCGCTCACCGGGCCGTGGCGCATGCCAGATGCTCCCCCGGCCGGCATAAAGGCCGACATGGGTGACGGTGCCACCCCTACGGAAGAACACCAGGTCGCCCGAAGTGCGCTGACGGACCGTCAAGGGGCGGGTGGCGGCGTACTGCGCCGCCGCGGTGCGCGGCAGACGCTTGCCCGCCTTGCGGTAGGCGTACAACGTCAGCCCCGAGCAGTCGAAGGAACCCGGGCCGGTGCCGCCCCAGCGGTACGGCGCGCCCTCGACCGCGCGAGCGGCCTTGAGGGCCACCATCCTGGCGGTCGCCGCTGACGCCTCCGGGGCCGGCACGGGCGGCAGCACGCCCGAAAGGACAACGGCGGTCAGTGCGCTGACCGTTCCCGCGCGCAGGAGGAGCAGGCACCGGTCCGGGCGGTGGCCTCCCGGAGGAGGCGGGCAGGCGAAGCTGCCGCCGCCGGACACGGCCGGGCGCACGGGTGAGGTACGGACTGCGGGCAGCTCGGGCCGGCAGGTGTTCCTGGGGCCCGTAGCGCCCGGGACGGCACGGCACCGCGAGCGTGCGCCCGGCTGCGAGGCCCTCGCCGGAGCGGAACGGGTGTGCAGGGTGTGTGGGACCGGCGCAGCGGCGTGGTTGTTCCCGGCCGGGGCGTGCTGCTGGTCGGTGGCACCCCTGCGGGCGGGGCGCCGGCACCATGTCGCGGCGCGGCGGCGCAGCGCGCGGACCGTGGTCGAGGACGGGTGGTGCTCAGCGGCACAGTGCGGGCATCGTGTGACAGGCACAGGCATCGCGTCTTTCCGTTCCGTCGTGGTACGGACCCATCGGGGCAGTCCCGGAACACAGCCGTACGGCATGGTGAGCACAGCGTGTCGCTCCCGTGGCACCGGGCGCCCCGGAGACAGACCACCACGCGTTCCGGTCGCGGAGACAGAGCGCGCGGCAGCACACTCCCCCGCCCGGCGTGCCGCACCCGGCCCGCTCTGCACCCGAACGGCCACCAGTCTGCCCGACGCCCCCACGCTCCGGTTTTCCGTGCGCCGGCATGCCCCTGGCGGCGCTGGCGCGGGATGTGGCGGGCGCGGAGGAGGCCCGCGGCCGCGCGCGTACGCCCGGGACACGCCACCCGCACGGCGCCCTCCACCGCGGAAGTTCCAGTGATCGCCATCGCACGGTCCATCCCGCCACGAAGTAGGCAGGCCTTCTGTACGAACGGCTCGCCGGGGTGCCCCCGTGCGCGTACACGTCCTGGTGGGGGGGCCACTGGTGCCCGGACTTGAGTGAGACGCCCGCCGTGTCCGGCGTCTCGAAGAAGACCGGGCAACCGCCTATGGCGTGCGCCGGGCGCCGCTTTGCCACGGGCGGCCGGCGTCGAGGCTCACCCCTTCCAAGAAGAGCCGTTGGCGTGCATGAGGCCGCTCACCTCATGCGGCCGCGAGCCGGGCGGCCGGCCGGAGCATTCCACCACCCGGCTCGCGGGAGTCATCAGCCCTGAACGAGCGTGATGGTGTGCTCCTGGATGAGGAACTCGGCGGGATGCACGGGCGCGATGCCGGTCTTGACGATGAGCCTGCCATCCGCGATGTCCTGCTCGGTCATGGTGACGCCCTTCCCGGCCTGGACGAAGTAGCCCTCTTCCGGCTTCGTGCCCTGGAGTGCGCCCTGCCGCCACAGGTGGTGCAGGTAGGTGCCGATGGCGGCGCGCGCCTTCTCCCAGGTGGGCTGGGTGTTGGGCTCGAAGACGACGCTCTGCAGTCCGGTGGAGATGTCCCGGGCGAGGGTGTCGGCCAGGCGCCGGACGGGGATGTAGCGCCAGTCGGTGCTCTGCGCGGCCGCGAGGGTACGTGCCCCCCACACCAGCGGGTCGCGGCCGAAAAGGACGCGCAGGAAGTTCAGTGATGGATTGTCACTCTGCTCCTGGGCGCTCACCGTATGCTCCAGGCCCGTCACCCCGGCCAGGGCGACGTTCGCCGGGGCCTTCCACACGCCCCGCTCCCGGTCCGTGCGGGCCCAGACACCGGCAATGATCCCCGACGGCGGCACCACCACCTCCTCGCCACCGGAACCCTGGCGTATCCACGGGTGGTAGAGCGCCGCATAGGGGCGCACCTCTGCCTCCAGGTCCCAGCCGTCGACGGCCGCGCTCGCCTGCGCGGGCGTATGCGCGCGATCGGCGTGCAGGATCGCCATCGCCCGGTGCGCGGCCGCGTAGCCGGTCAGACCGCGGGCCCACTCGCCCGCCTGCTTCTCGCCCTTGTCCCACAGGCCCGGGGCAACAAGGATGGTGATGTCGGAGAACTTCGCCACCGCCGCGAGCGTCTCCTCCAGCGAGCGTCCGGCGGTGTTGGCCAGGTAGCACCGGCCACCGCCGTTGGCGAAGTAGCCGCGCAGCACCGCCGCGAACGACGACGCATTGAGCGCGTCACCGAGGCCGGTGAACTCCTGCCAGCCCGCCAAGGGCGTCACCGAGTCCACCGCGTCGCCGAAGTCCCCCAGGAACACCGGCACAGCCGTCTCTCCGCTGGCTATGGACATTCCCGGTTTGAGTGTCTCCTCCACGTAGACTCCCGGGCGCGCACTCTCAGGCATGACCTGCTCCCCTATTCGCTGGGCGCCGTCCCGGCCAGGCCGCACGGCGCTGATGATCAGCCCGGACCGTATCCACTCAGCACACCCCGGAACCCCCACCGGCACGCCCCGGCCACCGCACGCCTGAACACGACGCAAAGTCGCCCGTCGCACCCCAGGACGTACCGTCATGACCAGCTCCTTTCGATTCCCTGCCCTCCGCGCCGGGACCCGTTGATCACGACGTCGGACAGGCCCCGGGAACCGGCAGGACCAGCCATCAGCCAGCGCCACACCGGAGCACGCACGACCGCCACGGAGACCGTGGTCATGCCCGGACTTATCCGGAGCGCTGGGCAGTTGCCCAAAGATCTCTGAGATTGCCCGGACTTCGCAGAGAACAGACACGGGTCACGTCGAGCAGCGCCACGCATGGGAGATGAGAGCAGGTGTCGGCGACATGGGCGGCAACGTACGTCTTGCTCCCGCCGGGCACGATCCGGCGGGAGCAAGGGACTCGATGCCGGGATTACGGATGAACTCCGCCGAATGCCCGCCGGTTGAAGTGGGTCAGTGCGTGCTGGTTGCGCAGCTCCTCGAGCCGCTGCAGGGCGGGCGCGCCGTAGAACGTTTTCAGGAGCTGTGCATCGAATTCGTGGGCGCCGTAGAGATACGGTCGGCCTCCGGCAGCTGCGCACGTCTCCAGGAGCTGTCGCTGCACGCGTTTCGTCTCGGAAATCGCACGGCTATCCGTCCTGTCCGCCGAGGCGAACACGCCGATTCCATATTGGATGGGCGCGTCCAATACAGGTGCGAAGACGAATGGGGTAGCGGGCTGAGGGCGACGGACCACCAGGAAATACAGGCTGACCAGGGTATCGGCCAGCGGAGACTCGCGTATCAGATCTTCCAGCGTGGCCGCGAATCTTTGGAGCCCGCTTTCGTCAAGGACGTAGTCGGCCCACATGTTGGCGTGGGATTCTCCTTGGATTAGGGGCGAGAGGTGCTGACTGACTTCTTGATGCAGCTGTAGTGAGTAGTCGGGGACGGGCTGCACCTGTCCCGGGGTTTCAGGCTCGGCGGCGTCAGCTGCCAGGGTTATTTGCGAGTACCAGGAAGTCCGGTCGTACATGCCGAAGTATCCGTGCGCCCCTGGCTCCCGGGCGACGCTCGGCATGTATGTCACGAGGTCGGAAAGGCCGCTGTGCTGGATCCGGGAAACATGGCTGGTGGCCTGGTGGGGAATCGTTCGCAGTACCACGTTCTTGATGAACCCCACCTGACCTACACCGCCGAGGGCGAACCGGAACAGCTCGGAGTTCTCGCGGCCGGAACACCGGAGCGTACGTCCCGTTCCATCGACGATCTCGATCTCATGCACCTGATCGATTTGAAGACCGAACCGAATCGATCCGAGACCGAATCCCCCGATGGAAAGTGTGCCCCCTACCGTGAGATTGAGATAGGTGGGAAGAACCGGGTTGGCGCGTCCAAATCGATTCAGCCACCTCTCCAACTCAAGCCACGTGATTCCACTCGGAACCTCGACCAGGTACTCTTCTCCCGTGAATCGCGGAGTAACGCCGTCACGCAAGTTGTCCAGTACGGTTCCGTGGGTGAGCGTTTGCGTATTGCATGATCGGCCTGCGCCGCGCACGGCCATTTCTTGCCCTGAGCCGGCCGCCCGTCTCATGATTTCTGCGATGGTCCCGCACTCACCTTCCCGGACTATCTTTTCGGGAGAAATGAAGCAGGATCGCCCGAAGTCACTGCTGAAGTCTTGCATCGTGTGACACCTTCCGTGATCCTTCTGCGTTCCGAATAGGTTGTTCTCTGCCGATGCCGGGATGTTCGGTGGGGATCCCGGGCGGAACTTCGCGTTGCCACTACGGCCTGAATTCCCCGAACGCTCGCCTGCTGAAGTGAGTCAGCGCGTGCTGCCTGCGCAGCTCCTCAAGGCGCTGCAATGCCTCGGCACCGTAGAAGCGTTTCAGCAGGTCTGCATCGAAGTCATGGGTGCCGTAGAGATACGGGCGGCCCTTGGCTTCCGCGCAAGCCTCCAGGAGTTCGCGCAGTACTCGCTTCGTCTTGGAGATCCCGCGAGAATCAGCTGTGTCGGCTGCCGCGAATATGCCGATCAGGTACTGGACGGGTGCGTCCACCACCGGCGCGAGGACAAAGTGGGTGGCTTGCGGAGGGCGTCGGATCACCAGGAAGTACAGGGCGACCAGAGTGTCGGACAGCGGGTACTCGTCGATCCGTTCTTCCACTGCCCTTGTGAACCTGTGGAATCCGGCCTCGTCGAAGATGTGGTCCACCCACATGTTGGCGTAGGAGTCCCCCTCTAGCAGGTGATGGAGGTGTTTCTCCGTTTCGCGGTGGCTGTACAGAATGTAATCGGGAACCAGCTGCACCTGTGCTGGATCCGCAGGCTCAGGGGCATCGGCAGTGAATGATACGTACGAATACCAAGAGGCCCGTTCGTACATGCCGAAATAGCTGGCTATCCCTGGATCCTGCGCGCCGTTCATCATGAACTCTGTAAGGTCGGAAAGACCGGTGTGCTGGATCCTGGATGCACGAGTGACGGGCTGGTACGGAACCGTACGCAGCACCACTTTCTTGATGAACCCCACCTGCCCCAGTCCGCCGAGGGCATATCGGAACAGCTCGGAGTTCTCCCGGTCGGAGCAGCGGAAAGAGCGTCCCGTGCCATCGATGAGTTCGATTTCATGCACCTGATCGCTTTGAATTCCGGACCGGACGGACGCCAGCCCGAAGCCTCCGATCGAAAGATTTCCTCCCACCGTGATATTGAGGTAGCTGGGGAGAACGGGGTTGGCGCGACCGTGCCGGTTCAACCATTTTTCCAGCTCAAGCCATGTCATACCGCTCGGCACTTCCACAAGGTGTTCTTCCCCTATGAATCGTGGTGTGCCGTCGGGACGGTAGTTGTCGAGTACGATCCCAGGGGAGAGCGTCTGGGTGTTGCACGAGCGACCAGCTCCACGAACAGCCATCTCCTGGCCCGCCGCGGCGGCCTGTCTCATGATGTGCTCAATAGTCCCGTCCTCGCCCACCCGAACCACCCTCTCCGGAGGAACGACGGAAGTTCTCCCGAAGTCTCTGCTGAATTTGTTCACGTGGATTCACCTTTTCTGCGTCATCAGTTTTCCGGGATTCTGATAGCCGACGGGCGGGGAAGCGATGCCCGCCACGTACACCCCTCACCTTCACCAGCACCACCTCCATGCCGAACGCGACGGTCAATTCCCCGCAGGCGGAGGGGCTTTGGCCGTATCGGTCCCGACCGACGAGCGCATGAAGAATGCGACGGCGATCCGGCGGCAGTGCCGGCCAGGCCAAGCCCCGGCGCCCAATCGGCGCCACCGGCTTCGGCTTCGCGGACTCCAGCGGCGCCCTCTCCCCCGGTGCGGCCTTCGCGTGCCCGGCTTGTTCAGCGGCGCCGTCCGGAACCAGTGCCTCACCGACCCGCCAGCGGGCAATCACCCACTCCTGCCACTCCCGCCCGGCTTGCCTACCGCCGGCCTCTTCCCGCAGTTCGTCCGCCCGGCGAGGCGCGACGCGCTCGTACTGTCCCAGCAGTCCAACGGCCGACGGCATTCATGGCCTCCCCAGGAGCGACGGCGTGATGCGCCATCACTTCCACCCGCATGCCGCCCCTATCCCTGAACAGCAAGCAGTCCTCAAGCTCGGAAAAACAACAGCTGCTTGGGCCGCCGACAGGCTGGGGGCGGTGTCGCGTACTCCACTCGACGCCAATCCGGCGGAACACGGCGCACGGCAATTCGGTGTCGGCGTCGGACCGGACCGGTCAGCTGCCATCCCGTCGTCGTCCCCTCCCCCGTCGTTGATCGGGAACCGCAGACTCTTCGCGGATCATGTGGTCGAAGTTGATCGCCGGAATCGATCACTCATCACGGGGGCACAGAGATGGACGAGCAGATACCCGGACCGGACGGCCGGGTGACGGCGCTTGCGGAGCGGGAGCGGCTGGGCCGCCGGCGGATGGTGGCCGCGAACAGAAATAACCGCTTCCGCACGGGTTGGGGCGAGACGCTGGCGTTCGGCCGCATCTCCCTCGACCGGAACGGCGTGTCGTTCAAGCGGAAGACCGCCAGCTGGGCGGAGATCGGTGAGGCCAACATCGTGAACGCCTCGGTATGGTTCAACAACTCCAGAGGACGCAGCCTCCTGCCCGACGTCAGCGTCTCCCAAGTCCCCAACCTCTACCTCCTCCTGGCCCTGGCGGACCGGCTGCGGGGCTGACGCCCGGCGACTCTCATCGCCCGGCTGTTCCCGCGTCTCCCCCGCACGCCGGAGGAGCGAAACGGAGCATTGAGAACTCCGCCCCTGGAACGGCACATTCCGGGTGGTGCGGATGATCTTTCCTTGCATAAGGTGACCGGCGGGCAGCGGGCCGCCCGCCTGCCGACACCACGGGGGACAGAAAGTGAGCCAACACATGCAACCCACGTTCGTACTCGTCCACGGGGCCTTCGCGAACTCCTTCTCCTTCGCCCCGCTCCAGGCCGAACTCGGCCTCCTCGGGCACCGCTCGGTAGCCGTCGACCTGCCGGGGCACGGGTTCGGGGCGACGTACACGCGGGCCTACCAGGCACCGCAGGACCCCGCGGGCCTGGCTTCCGCGCCGGGTTCGATAAAGGGCGTAACCCTCGCGGACAACGTCGCGCACCTGATCGGGGTCCTGCAGCGGGCCAAGCAGAACGGTCCGGTGATCCTCCTCGCGCACAGCCGGGGCGGCATCACCGTCACCGCGGCGGCCAACGCGCGCCCCGACCTGATCGACCGCGTCGTCTACGTCTCCGCCTGGTGCCCGGTCACGCTGGACGCCAACGACTACTACGCCGAGCCGGAGATGGCCACGGTCGACGTGTCCTCCCTGGGCCTGGCGGCGGCCGGCAACCCGGCCGAACTCGGCCTGCTCCGGGTCAACTTCCGCACGGCGAACCAGGACGCCCTCGCCGCGCTCAAGTCGGCCTTCATCGCCGACGCCACCGACGAGGAGTTCCTGACCTTCCTCAACACCTTCCAGCCGGACGAGAACCTGGACGTGGGCACCTCCGCCGACCGGGCACAGGCCGCCACCTGGGGGACCATCCCGAAGACCTTCGTGCGGCTGGCCGACGACGCGAGCATGCCGCTCGCGATGCAGAACCGGCTGATCCGCGAGGGCGACGCGCTCACCCCGGACAACCCCTACGACGTCCGCGACCTCCCGGGCAGCCACCTGAAGTGGCTGGTCGACCCGGCGCCGACGGCCCGGGTCCTGGGCGAACTCGCCACGCTCGTGTAGCGAGGGGACACAATCAAAGGGCCCGCACCCCGTCGCAGGGGTGCGGGCCCTTTGGCCGTACGGGGGGGGCTCGGTGCCGCCGCGCCCGATGCGGCTGCTGTACGGCACGCCAGCCGAACAGGCGGGGACGTGCCCTGCGAGGCCGCGTTGTCGGAAGGGGAAGGGGTGTCCTCCGTACATGGGATGTGCAGAGTTCCTGGACGACGCAGGAGTGTGACTGCGGGTGCAAGCAGCGGGCATCGTGGACAAACACTCCTGACTCGCCCTCGAGGGGACGGCCCCTGCCGTTCAGCGGACGTCCTGACCGTCTACGGACGGTGCAGGATGCCCCGCGTGAGTGCGATCCGTGATGCCCGGGGAGGGGGAATGCGGCCCTTCGGGCCCTCGCTAGCATCGGCACATGGCTCGCAAGGATAAGAAGGCGCGGCGTCTGGTGGTCGATGGGGAGATGTTCTTCTGGTCGCTGAGCCACGCTCATCGTGCGCTGGGCGACGGTAGGTACGAGGAGTGTCGCGAGACGCTCGTCGTCCGTCGGTCCGGAGCGCGGGGCTGTCTGCGCATCGTCTTTCGGGAGGGTTCCGGCAGGCTTGTCCCTGATGGATATCTCATGCCGTCCGGGGCGGTCGGTACAGCCCTCGGCAGAACCGTGAACCTCCATGAGCCGGGTACGGTCAGGGCTTTCCTTGACGCAGCTGTGGACCGGGGCTGGCAGGCCGTTGGTCCGGGGGTCGAGGAGATTGACGGCTGGAGCGTTTTCGAGCAAGTGGTTACGCATCGCGGTGCAGTGTCGGCTGGTTGAGCTGCCGCTGCTGGATCTTGCACCGCCAGGGGCCGGCTGTTTCGTGCCCGAGGAGCTGTGCGGTGATTCGCGTGGCTGCTTGTTCTGGTCGTCTTGTTCTGGTCGTCCGCTCTGCTGGTCAGAGGTCGCTCGGGTGCAACTGGCTCTGTCGGATTCGGTGGTTGCCGGCGGGCGTGACAACGGTACCGCTGCGTGCTCAGACGGTGTTCTGGCGGCGGCTGCGTATGAGGAGGTGGAGGAAGTACGGGGTGCCGATTGCGGCTGTCATGAGGCCGGCGCCGAGTTGGGCCGGGGCGATGACGGTGCGGCCCAGTAGGTCGGCGGTGCATACGAGGATGGCGCCGAGGAGTACGGCGACCGGTACCACGCGGGCGTGTTGGCGGCCCACGAGGGCGCGGGCCGCGTGCGGAGCCACGAGGCCGACGAAGCCGATCGTGCCGGCGGCGGCCACGGCGGTGGCGCTCAGCAGGACGCTGAGGGCGAGGAAGGCCAGGCGGCCGCGGCCCAGGTTCAGCCCGAGGAGTCTTGGGGTGTCCTCGTCGAGCGATACCAGGTCGAGTTCGGTGCGCCGTGCGACGGCGACGGCGGTGCCGACGGTGAGGACGGCTGCGAGGGGCAGCACGTCGGGCAGGGACCGTCCGTAGGTGGAGCCCGCGAGCCAGGTGAGGGCCTTCGTCGCGTTGAACGGGTCGGTGAGGATGATGAGCAGGCTGATCAGAGCGGATGCCCCGGTGGCGACGCCGAATCCGACGAGGACGAGCCGGTTCTGCTGGAACCCGCCCCGCGCGGCCAGTCCGAAGACCAGGACCGAGCTGAGTGCGGCGCCCGCGAACGCCCCGGCGGCCACGCTCCACGTTCCGGCCAGGGGCACCGTCGTCACCAGGAGGACGGCGCCCACTGCGGCACCGTTGGAGACGCCCAGGACACCCGGTTCGGCGAGCGGGTTGCGGGTCACGGCCTGGATGAGGGTCCCGGCCAGGGCGAGCGCCGCGCCCGCGAGCAGGGCGGCGAGGACGCGGGGCAGGCGGGTGTCGAGTACGAAGGCAACGGTCTGACCGGCCCGCCCCTGCGCCCAGTTCATCACGTCGCCCAGCAGCAGCTTGCTGTCCCCCAGCAGTACGGCGGCGATCGTCACGCCGACAAGTACGGCTGCCAGGACGGCCGTTGTGGTGAGGAAGGCGGCCCGGCTGCGGATGCGCAGCCGGTCGGCGGGGACGGCTGCGGTCGTGTCCCGTACCCGTGCGGCCATGACGATCAGGAAGGCGGCGCCGACGAGGCTGGTGACGACACCGGTCGGCACGGCGACCGCCACGTCCGCCGGCACGACGGCGCGCAGCAGCACGTCGGAGCCGAGTACCAGTGCCGCGCCGGTGAGGCCTGCCATCGGCAGGCTGGCGCGCGAGCGGGTGAAGGGGCGGAACCGGCGGGCCAGGACCCGTACGAGGGCGGGTGCGCACAGACCGACGAAGCCGACGGGGCCGGCGAGGGTGACGGCGGCGGTGGAGAGGAGGGCGGCGAGCACGACGGCGGTGACGCGCGTGGCGCGGACGGGGACGCCGACTCCGCGGGCGGCGTCGTCGCCGAGTGCCAGGGCGTCGACCCTGCGGGCGAGCAGCAGCAGACCGAGGAGGCCGATGAGGCCGATCGGTGCGATCTGCAGTACGCCGTCGAAGCCGTTCTGCGCGATGCTGCCCTGATTCCACTTGTAGAGGCCCTCGGTCTGCTGGGGGAACAGCAGGAGCAGGCCCTCGGTGACGGCGGTGAGGCCGAGGGTGAGGGCGCTGCCGGCGAGGACGAGGCGGACCGTTCCGGCGCCCAGGCCGGACAGGGCGAGGACGACGGCCCCTGCCGCGAGGCCGCCGATCAGCGCGATGCCGGAGGAGGCCAGCAGCGGGAGCGAGATGCCGGTGGCGGCGGCCAGGCCGAGGGCGAGGTAGGAGCCCGCGTTGACGGCGAGGGTGTCGGGCGAGGCCAGGACGTTGCGGCTGACGGCCTGCAGGGCGGCGCCCGCCATGCCGAGTACGGCGCCGACGAGCAGTCCCGCGGTCATCCTCGGCAGCCGGGAGGCGATGACGACGGAGGCGTCGGCCGGGTCGGCCCGGCCGGTGAGCGCCTTCCACACCTCCGGGGCGCCGACCGCGGCCGTGCCTTGCGTGATGTCGACGACCGCGAGGGCGGTGAGGAGGAGGACCAGTGCGGCCGTCACCGCGGCCGCGCCCGTCCGGGTCGCGGCGGTTGACGGTCGGGTGGCGGGGGCGGTTGCGGTGACGGCCATGGTGTTACTTCGTCAGGGCGGCGACGGCGGAGTCGACGTACTGGTTCATCGACTTGGGGCCGCCGAACATCCAGATGCCGTCGGGCAGCCGGTGGATGTTGCCCTTCTTCACGAACGGCAGGGACGTCCACACCTTGTCCTTGGCCAGGACACCGGTGAACGGGGTGCTGGTCTTGTCGCCGTCGCTGCCGATGTAGGCGAACTGCACGTCGTCGCCCAGCTTGGTGAGGCCCTCGACATCGGTGGCGCCCAGGCCGTAGTCCTTGTCGCCCTTGGCCGTCCAGGCGTTCTTCAGGCCGAGCTTCTCGTTGACCGCGCCGATGAGGGAGCCGCTGGTGTAGGGCCTGATGGAGACCTGGTTGGAGACGAGGTAGCCGTCGGCGAAGGCGTACTGGGCGCCGGCGTGGCCGGCGTCGGCGAGCTTCTTCTTGCCTTCGGTGAGCTTGGCCTCGAAGTCCTGCTTGAGCTTCTCGGACTGCTGCGTGGTGCCGGTGGCCTTGGCGATGAGGTCGAGGTTCTTGGTCATCTGCCCGATGGGGTCGGCGGCGTCCGCGGCGCGGACCGTCAGGACCGGGGCGACCTTGCGCAGCTGCTTGACGGCGGCGGCGGGCAGATCGGTGGTGGCGATGACGAGATCGGGCTTGAGGGAGGCGATGGTGTCCGTGCTCGGTTCGCCGCGCGTGCCGATGTCCTTGGGGTCGTTCTTCAGCGGGGCGGCGGTGTCCCAGGTCTTGTAGCCCTTGACGTCGGCGACGCCGGCCGGGTCGACGCCCAGCGACACCAGGCTCTCCACGACGTTCCACTCGGTGCCGACGACCTTTTTGGCGGGCCCGTTCAGCTGTACCTTCGCCCCCGAGGCGTCGGTGAGGGTGAGGGATTCGGCGCCCTTCTTCGCGTCGTCCGCGGCGGGCTCGGTGGTGCCGCAGGCGGCCAGGGTGAGGGCCGCGGCGGTGGCGGCCGCCGCGGTGAACAGGAGGCGCTTCATGAGGTGCTGCTGAGCCTTTCGCTTCGCGAGTGGTGCCGGCCGATGGCGCGGGTGCGCAGCCGGCCGGTGCCGGGGTCGGTGTCGACGTCGATGCGGATGCCGTAGGTGTCGGTCAGCCGCTGCGGCGTCAGTACGTCTTCGGGGGTGCCGTCCGCGATGACGCGTCCCGCATCGAGCAGGACGATCCGGTCGGCCACCGCTGCGGCCTGGTCGAGGTCGTGCAGGACGGCGCCGACGGAGATTCCGTGGTCGTCCGCCAGGTCCCGTATGAGGTCGAGGAGTTCGACCTGGTAGCGCAGGTCGAGGTAGGTCGTCGGCTCGTCGAGCAGGAGCACGCCCGTTTCCTGGGCGAGGCAGCCGGCGAGCCAGACGCGTTGGAGCTGTCCGCCGGACAGGTGCTCGGCCCCGCGTTCGGCGAGCTCCGCGACGCCCGTCATGGCGAGCGCGCGGTCCACCGCGGCCCGGCC
Source organism: Streptomyces sp. UF-297 (assembly GCF_058245575.1). Lineage (NCBI taxonomy): Bacteria > Bacillati > Actinomycetota > Actinomycetes > Kitasatosporales > Streptomycetaceae > Streptomyces > Streptomyces sp. UF-297. The sequence continues at coordinate 15,946 of NZ_JBSIBZ010000047.1, forward strand.
GCCCGGGTCGGCCTTGCCCCAGCGGCTGCGGTAGGGGTAGCGGCCGAATTCGACGACGTCCCGTACGGTCAGCCCGCTGGGGGTGGGGCGCCCTTGTGTGAGCAGGGCGATGCGGCGCGAGAACTCCCGCGGGCTCAGGGCGAGGCCGTCGGTGTCGCCGTCGATGACGAGCGTGGCGGTCCTGGGCGGCTGCAGCCGTGCGAGCGTGCGCAGCAGTGTCGATTTCCCGCTGCCGTTCGGGCCCACCAGGACCGTCACGTGGCCTGGTCGCAGCGTCATCGAGGCGTCGTGGACGACGTCGACGCCTTCGTATGCCACGGTGATACCCGTGGCCGACAGTTCATGACCCTGGGGGCGCGTGGCCGCGGCGGTCTCTTCACCAACATGCACGCCAGTGAGGTTAGCCTAACCTTAGTGATGGGTGGTGCGGGGGTCCACGTCACCCCGAGCCGTCCTATCTGCCGGGGCTCGCCTCGGCAGAACTCTCAAGGCTGACGGAGCGTTCAAGGGAGTCGGTCAGCCACAGGTGGGACAGGCCGGGTGTGACCGGATTGCCGCCGGCCTCGGATACGAGCCGCCAGTAGCGGCGCATCCGCGGGTCGCGGTCGGCGGCCACGTGGGCCAGCAGCCGGCCCCGGAACCGCGGGTTGTCGCTGTCGCCGCGTACCGAGGCGTGTGCCGCGACGAACCGGTCGAGTTCGGGTCCCGCGCGGGGCGGCTCGCCCGCCTGCACCATGGGCCCGGCCAGTGCGCACGCCTCGCTGATGCCGTACATCAACTCGGCCTCGTCGGAGACCAGTTCGGCGTTGGCCCGCGCCATCTCCAGCAGGATGCGTGTCAGCGCCCGGTCACCGGCCAGGACGAACAGCTCGGCGAAGGCGACCACCTGCGCCGGGGTCGGGTCGGCGGGCGGCTCGGGCACGGCCGCGGTCATGAACGCGGTGCACAGCGCCTCGGACACCGGCACGGCCATCGTGCGCCTCCAGAAGTCCAGGAGCGCCTCGCGGACGGCGCCCCCGTTCGCCACGGCGGCCAGCAGCTCCAGCCTGGCGGCCCGGTCGGCCGGCCCGGCGGCCTCGACCGCATACAGCGAGGCCCTGCGCCAGGCCAGGTCCGCGAGCTGTACGTCCAGTGCGGCCCGCTCGGTCGCGACGGCCTCGGCCACGGAGCGTTCCCCGGCGAGCACCTGCCTGATGGAGGGCAGCCCGAACCCGAGCCCGCGCAGCCGCCTGACCAGGACGAGCCGCTCCACCGCCGCCCGCTCGAACCTGCGGTGCCCACCCGTACTGCGCACCGAGTCGACGAGGCCTTCGTCGCAGTAGAAGCGAATGGTCCGCACCGGCACGCCACTCAGGCGCGACAGGTCGCCGATCCCGAACGTCTCGCCGAGAAAGGGCACTTGAACCTCCACTGGACTGGAGTTCCTACCGTACCGACGTCACCCCCTGAGAGGAGTTGTCGTGATGACGTCGACGCTGGAGACCGCACGGCTCGTGGAGGGTCTGCGGGAGCAGACCGCAGGGTTCGCCCGTGCGGTCACCGGAAGGGCTGCGGACACCCGGGTGCCGACCTGCCCGGAGTGGCCGTTGCTCACCCTCGTCGGGCACGTCGGCCAGGAGCACCGGTGGGCGGCCGAACTCGTGCGCAAGGGCGAGCAGTTGCCCGTACCAGATCCTCGGCAGGCCGACCCCGGCACCCCGGGTGAGTGGGCCCGGTGGCTGCACGAAGGCGTGGAGGAGCTGATCCGCGCGGTCCAGGAGAGGGGTGCGGACACCGAGGTGCACACGTTCTTCGGGCCGCTGCCGGTGGCCTTCTGGCTGCGCAGGATGCTGGGCGAGACCTGCGTCCACCACTACGACGCGGCGTGTGCGGCGGACACGACCTTCGAGATCGCCGACGACCTCGCGGCCGACGCGATCAGCGAGTTCATGGACCTGGTGTCCGCACCGGCCTTCCGGACGGCCAGGCCGGCGGTCGCCGAACTGCGCGGCCGGGGCGAGCGGATCGGTCTCCGGCCGAGGCGAATGGAGGGTTGGGTGATCACCAGGGCACCCGCGGGGCCGCGGTGGGAACGCGGGCCGGTCGAGGCCGACGTGACGGTGGCGGGGACCGCGGCGGACCTCATGCTGATGCTCTCCCGCCGCGTACCGCCGCAGGACGACCGGGTGACGGTGATTGGCGACCGCGCGCTGTTGGACCACTGGCTGGCTCACACAGCCCTGTAGATGATCGAGTCCGACGGTTTCCGACGGTTCTCGTGGGCTTACTCGGTCGGGGATCGTTCAACCGTGGCGTCGTCGGAAGCCGGGCCGTCCTCGGAAAGCGGCTCGCGGGACGAGCGCGTCGCGCGAAGCGACTGGTATGACTGGTGCATGCAGGAAGAGACCGCGCGGTCCGCGATCGACACGTTCATCTCCGCGTTCAACGCCTCGGACGACAGCTCTGTGACAGCACTGCTCTCCCAGGCCCTGACCTCGGACGTGGTCTTCTGGGGGCCGTTGGGCCGCAGCGAGGGAATCGAGGCGGTCGAGCGGTTCGTGCTGGACATCCGGCGCCACCCGGCGGGGACCGGCACGATGGTGCGCTGTTCGGCGGTGGACATGCCCGACGAGTGGGCCCGGTACCAGTGGGTCTTCACCACGCCGGACGGAGGCCCCCGCCTGGCGGGAACGGACGTCGTCCATCTGCGGCGCAGTCTCATCGATCAAGTCATCGTCTTCGCGGGGGAGATCGAGCCGTCCTGAGCCGCCCTGCCGTCCCGTGCTCGGCCACGAGTGGACCGGTGAGGCGCTGCAATCATGGCATCGGGTGCGGGTACGCGTACCCGCCATCTCCCTTACTCCAGGCGCCTGTTGCCCGTGACTCGCCCCGTTCAGCACCCGTCCGGGGCGAGGTCACGGGCGATGCCGTCGAGGAGCATCGTCAGACCGTGCTCGAAGTCGGGTGGCCCGAGCCGGAGATCGGGGTGGGAGCCCAGTGCTGCGGCCAGGGCGGGATGGCGGGCGAGTTCGCCGGGGTCGGCGGCGAAACCGGCACTGGCGGCGGTGAGGGAGGCGCCCATGGCGTAGGACTCGACGAGGAGCAGGGCCCGGGTGGCTGCCGCGGTGGCCCAGCCTTGGCGCTGCAGGAGGCCGAGGAGCGCGTCGAGTCCGGCGAGCGAGGCCTGGCTGCGCAGGGGGCGGCGCATGACCAGAGCCAGTGCGTGCGGGTGGCGGCGAAAGGTGGCGCAGTAACGACGGGCCAGCGCGGACAGTGCGGCCCGCCAGCTCATCGCCTGCTCGTCGTCGCGGTCGAGGCCGGGGTTGATCTCGTGGACGACCGCGTCGACGACGGCGTCCAACAGGTCGTCCAGGTCGCGGAAGTGCTTGTACAGCGAGGGGCTGGCGACCCCGAGGTGCTGGGCGAGGCGGCGCATGGAGAGTGCTCCCGGGCCCTCGTCGTCGAGGATGCGCAGTGCTGTGGTCACCGCCGTCGAGCGAGAGATCCGGGGCGGGCGGGGCACTGTTGCTCCTGGCGGACGGGGGCTGGGGGCGAGGCGATTGTACGGGGGGACCTGCGGCCGTACAGGCCCCTCCTCATCTACGGATTTCGTTGCTGCCGGAGGCTGAACGTGTGGGTTGCGTCGTTGGAGATTGAATCGGCAACGTAGATCCGCTCTTTCCTCTTCCCTTCACGACGGTCGAGGGGTACGTTCCAGCAAAGCTAATCAGGTTAGCTAATGACGTTGGCCGACCGTTGCGCCGCTCCGTCGCCGTGGCGCCACTCCCCCGCCGCCGCTCTGCCGCACGAGGCGTCCGCGCCGTGTGCCGTACCGAAATCCGGAGGACTCGTGGGCACCGAACTCACCCCCACCGCCGCCGACACCGGCGGACTGCGCGCGGGCGCCATCGGACTCGGCGGCGCGCTCGGCATCACCCTCGCCAACATGGCACCCGTCAACGGGGCGTTCCTCACCGCGCCCGCCGTCGTCGCCGCCATGGGCACCCAGGCCCCGTGGGCCTTCCTGCTCGCCACGCTCGGGCTGCTGGCGGGCGCGCTGACGGTCGCCGAATTCGCCCGGCGCATCGTCTCCTCGGGCTCGTTCGTCGCCTACGCCTACCACGCGTTCGGCACCCTCTCCCCCAAGCTCGGCGTCCGGCTGTCCAGTTGGGTCTTTTACGCCTCGCTGCTGTCAGGGCCGTTGACCATCGGCGCCGTCACCGTCTTCGCCGGGCACTGGGTAGCGGCCTCGCTCGGGCTGGGCGGCGTGTGGTGGCTGGTGCTCTCGCTCGCCGTGCTGGCGTTCTCCGCCGCGGTCGTGCTGCGCGGCATCGTCGCCTCCAGCTTTGTCTCCTCGGTGCTGGCCGGGGTGCAGATCGCGGTCCTGGTGGGTTTCGCCGTCCTGCTGCTGGCCCGTTCCGGGGCCGCCGTCGCCGCTCCCTTCTCCGCCGACGGCGGCGTACCGGGCGGACTGTCCGGGCTCAGCGGGCTGACGTTCCCGCTCGCGGTCGCCGGCATGATCGGCTGGGACAACTCGGCGAGCATGGCCGCCGAACTGCGGCGCCCGCGCCGTACGGTGCCGATCGCCGTGGTCGCCTCCGTCCTGGTCGTCGGACTGACGTACACCCTGGCCACCTGGGCCGGGCTGGCCGGATACGCCGCCTGGCAGGGCGCGGGGCCGGGCGCCGACCGCTTCGGGTCCGCTGCCAACGCGGCGCCGTTCCTCGAACTCGCCCGCCACTACCTGCCGCAGGCCCACGCGCTGCTCGCCGCGATCGGCGCCATCAGCTCGGTCGCCTGCCTCGTAGCAGCGCTCACGGCCATGTCCCGGATCTCGTTCACCGCGGCACGGGCCGGCATGCTCCCGGCCGTCCTGGGGCGGGCCTCACAGCGCCGCAGTGTCCCGGTCGGCGCCACGCTGCTGTGGGTGGGCATGATCGGCGCCTGCATCCTCGTACCGCCGCTGGTGAGCGATGCGGCACCGTCGGCCATCTCCGCCTGGGAAGCGGGCATGGGTACGGTGCCGTTGCTGCTCAGTGTGCTGGTCACCCTCGTCGGACTGCCGCTCTACCTGTGGCAGACGGACCGGGCCGGGCTCCGGCCGGTGCGCCACCTGTGCGTACCGCTGGTGGGCATCGCGGTCATCGGCTGGGGTGTCTACGGCAACGTACGGCCCAACCAGCCGTCACCCGGCGACACCTACTGGATGTTCACGGCCATCGTCCTCGTGCTCGCCACCGCCGGGGCCCTGTACTTCTCCCGCCACCCCGGGCGTGACCTCTCCGCACTGGGACTGGGGCCGCAAGCCGACCGCGTCCCCGCCGCAGCCGCCCCGGACCTGACACAACGGCCCGCCCCCACGGCCCCGCTGAAACGGCCGGCCGACATGCCCGCACCCCGGCGAGCCGCCGACTCCGCCGCCGAGCCGCCCTCCCCGCCGTCCCCCTGACCGCACGGAGTCCGCCGTATCCCGCACCACGGCGCCACATCCGCACGACCGCAAGGAGCAACGTGTCCCGCACCAGTGCCGACCTCGCCGTTCTCGGCGCCACCGTCCACACCTTCGACCCCGCACGCCCTGCGGCCACCGCGCTCGCCGTCCGCGACGGCGTCCTGTTGGCCGTCGGCGACGACGCGGCGGTCCGGCAGGCGTGCGATGCCCGTACGGAGGTGGTCGACGGGACGGGGATGACCCTCACCCCGGGACTCACCGACGGACACCTGCACCCCGTGCACGGCACTCTCATGGCCCAAGGGCTCGACCTGTCCCCATGCCGCGACATCGGCGCCCTGCGCGACACGCTCGCCCAGGCGCGGCGCGCCGCCGAGCCCGGCGCGTGGATCCGCGGCTTCGGGCTCGATCCGAACATCCTGGGCGGCAGCCGCCCGCACCGCGACCTCATCGACGACGTCCTGGACGGTACGCCCGCCCTGCTCACCCTCTTCGACGGGCATGCCGCGCTCGCCTCCGGCCGTGCGCTGGAACTGGCCGGTGTCACCGGCCCGGTGGCCCTGGCCGGCAACGCGCAGATCGTCTGCGACGCCGACGGCGTCCCCACCGGCGAACTGCTGGAATCCCCCGCCACGGAGCGTGTCGAGCGCGCCGCCCCCGCCCCCACGGCGGAGGAGACCTCTGCCGAACTGGCCGCGCTGACGGCCCGGATGAACGCCTGCGGTCTCACCGGGGGCCACGCCATGGACCTCGCCGACGGCAGCCTGCCCGCGCTGCGCCTGCTGGAGGAGCGCGACGCGCTGACCCTCCGGCTGCGCTGCGCGCCCTGGGCGCAGCCCGGCGTCGACGGCGAACAGCTGCGCCGCATCATCGCACTGCAGGGCACCGGAGGCCGGCTCTGGCAGGTCGCGGGCGTGAAGCTGTTCATGGACGGCACCGTCGACAACGGCACCGCCTGGCTGCACCACGCCGACTGCCACGGCGAGTCGACGAAGCCGTTCTGGCTGCCTCCGGAGCAGTACGCCACCGTCGTCGACACCCTCGCCCGCGCCGGCGTACCCACCGCCACCCACGCCATCGGTGACGCCGCCGTCGACTACGCGCTCACCTGCCTCAGCCCGCACACCTCCCCCACCAGCCGCGCGCCCCGGCACCGTATCGAGCACATCGAGACCGCGTCGGACGCACTGATCGCCCGCTTCGCCGCCTCCGGCGTCGTCGCCTCGATGCAGCCGAGCCATGTGCAGTACACCCGCGCCGACCACAGCGACAACTGGTCCACCCGCCTGGGCACCGAACGCGCGCTGCGGGCCTGGCGCTGCGCCGATCTGCTCCACGCCGGTGCACCGCTGGTGCTCGGGTCGGACTGGCCCATCGCGCACTTCGACCCTCGCGAGGTACTGGCCGCGGCCCAACTGCGCCGGCTGCCCCGCCATGCCGACCGCGCACCGGTCACCCCGGCCCAGGCACTGACCGCTCGCGAGGCCCTGGAGGCGATGACCGTCACCCCCGCACTCGTCGCGGGCGAACAGGACCGCGCGGGCCGCATCCGCGTCGGCTTCCGCGCCGACCTCACCGCTTTCGCCGCCGACCCGCTGTCCGTCCCACCGCTCGAACTGGCCGAGACACCGATCCGGCTGACCGTGGTGGACGGACAGGTGGTGCACCGGGGCTGACCCCGGCTGCGGGACGATCGGCTTGTCATGCCTGCCCGGCAGCGGCCGCCGCTCATCGCGCTCGGCCGCCCGTACGCCGCCGTCGGCCGCTCAGCCGCCTCCGCTGGACCGGCCTGATGCCAACGCAGCGCCTTCATGGCCAGCGCGCCGCCCGAGGCACCGATTGCCGGCCCGCCAGACCGATGACCGCTCCCAAGGGGTCGCCCTTTCCGACGTGACCTGCCATAGGCGTCATGCCAGCCGATCGCTGCGGCAGCAGCACCGCATCCCAGCACGCTCATCGCGCCGTACGTGCCTACCAGCCGGAGTCGCCCGTCCATGACTGCACACCACCTATGAAGCGAGCAGGGAGGCAGCTCTCCTTGAGCGCGCTCATCAATCAAGGAGGAGGGGCCTCATGCCACGGATCGCGGGGGGGGGGCGCTGGTGCGATAGCCCTCCCGCAGGGGGCCGCCGACGCGCTCCAGCACCTCGCGGGCCACGGCGTCGAGCCGCGTGGGCACCTGCACGGAGTCGGCCAGTCGCCAGGCCAAGTCCGCGCCGTGGTCCCGCGGTTCGCGCAGCAGCCATGTGCCGGTGCCCTGCCAGTGTCGTGCGGCCAGCAGGGCCAGTCGCGCGGTCCTGGTCAGGACCTGGTGCGCGATGAAGACGGTCTCGGCAGCGTTGTCGGAAGCCGGAGAGATCGTCGAGCAGGTCGGTGAGTTCGTAACGGTGCGCGTCGAGTTCGGCGGGGGTCGCGGCAGTGGGGCCCGCGGCCAGACGCTGACGCATGTGGGCCTGCAGCCGGGCCCCCAGCCCGTCCCGGTCGCTCACAACCGCCCCCTCAGCGATCAGCCGGGGATGCCGGGCCAGCGGCGTGCCGGATTCTCGGCACAGTACGCGGCCAGGGTCTGCGCATCGTGGACCAGTACTTCCACCGGCCGCCCCTGCCAGCGCAGCGAGCACCGACATGGCGAGTCCCGGGGCGGGGTCACCACCACCATGTCCAGATCCGACGTGGGTGTGCGTCGGCCGGTCAGTGCGCTGCCGCCCGGGGGCGCGTGGCTCGCGCGCTCGGGCTACTGGGCCATGCCGACGGCCAGCACCAGGGCAGCCGATGCGCTCGCCAGGAGTACGCCTGCCAACAGGCAGGCGAGCAGGGCCCGTTGGAGCCGTGGGCGCGCTCCCGCCGGTGGTGTCACCGGCTCGTGCAGCAGCGCCGCCCAGCGCTGGCGCGCTTCCTCTTCCTCGCGTGCGCGTTGCCTGCGGGCGCCGAGGCGCAAGCCCATGCCCGTGCTCGCGCCCGTCGCCGCGACGGTGGCGGCCAGGTGCCAGGGAAGGGGCAGGAGCAGCGCTGCGGCGGCCAGTGCGGCGGTGCTCCACGCGGTCAGGCAGGCCACGGCCGCCAGGCGGTGGGAGCGGGGGCGGTCGGCCCCGGCTCGTACGTCTGCGAGCGCCGGCAGGTACCAGACGCAGCCGGATGCGCAGACGATGGCGATCCCCAGGGCGAGTACGGGTTGGGACGGGGACATGGGTGCTTTCCCTCTCTGATGCCTTCTGATGCCTTCTGATGCCTTGGGGTGCGTGCAGGTGCCGTACGGGCGCCGGGGAGCGCCGGTCGGGTTCAGCGGCGCGGCGGCTGCGGTGCCTTCAGCGCGGCGGTCCGCGGTGCGGGCAGTTCCACTGCGGCGATCTCCGGGTGGTGCAGGTCGAAGGCCGGGGATTCGGAGCGGATGCGGGGCAGAGAGGCGAAGTTGTGCCGTGGGGGCGGGCAGGAGGTGGCCCATTCCAGGGAACGGCCGTAGCCCCAGGGGTCGTCGGCCGTCACCTTCTGGCCGTACTTGGCGGTCTTCCAGATGTTGTAGAAGAACGGCAGGAGGGAGAGCCCCAGCAGGAACGAGCCGATGGTGGAGAGGGTGTTGAGGGCGGTGAATCCGTCGGCGGAGAGGTAGTCGGCGTAGCGGCGGGGCATGCCTTCGGCGCCCAGCCAGTGCTGGACGAGGAAGGTGAGGTGGAAGCCTGCCGTGAGCGTCCAGAAGGTGATTTTCCCCAGGCGTTCGTCGAGCATTTTGCCGGTGAACTTGGGCCACCAGAAGTGGAATCCGGCGAACATCGCGTACACGACGGTGCCGAAGACCGTGTAGTGGAAGTGCGCGACGACGAAGTAGGAGTCGGAGAGGTGGAAGTCCATCGGCGGTGAGGCGAGGATGACGCCGGTCAGTCCGCCGAAGACGAAGGTGATCAGGAAGCCGACCGTCCAGAGCATGGGGGTTTCGAACGAGAGGCTGCCCCGCCACATCGTGCCGATCCAGTTGAAGAATTTCACTCCGGTCGGGACGGCTATCAGGAAGGTCATGAAGGAGAAGAAGGGGAGCAGCACGCCGCCGGTGACGTACATGTGGTGGGCCCACACCGTCACCGAGAGCCCGGCGATCGAGATGGTCGCCGCGATCAGGCCCGTGTACCCGAACATCGGCTTGCGGGCGAAGACGGGGATGACCTCGCTGACGATGCCGAAGAACGGCAGGGCCAGGATGTAGACCTCGGGGTGGCCGAAGAACCAGAACAGGTGCTGCCACAGCAGCGCGCCGCCATTGGCCGCGTCGAAGATGTGCGAGCCGAATTTGCGGTCGCATTCGAGCGCGAAGAGGGCGGCGGCCAGCACCGGGAAGACCATCAGGACCAGCAGTGAGGTCAGCAGTACGTTCCAGGTGAAGATCGGCATGCGGAACATCGTCAGGCCCGGCGCGCGCATCCCGATGATGGTGGTGATGAAGTTGACCGCGCCGGCGATGGAGCCGAAGCCGGACAGCGCCACGCCCATGATCCACATGTCGGCGCCGACGCCGGGCGAGTGCACGGCGTCGGACAGCGGCGCGTACAGGAACCAGCCGAAGTCGGCGGCGCCGCCCGGGGTGAGGAAGCCCGCGGCCGCGATGAGCGAGCCGAAGAGGAACAGCCAGTAGGCGAGCATGTTCAGGCGGGGGAAGGCCACGTCCGGGGCGCCGATCTGCAGCGGCATGATCCAGTTGGCGAAGCCGGTGAACAGCGGCATGGCGAACATCAGCAGCATGATCGAGCCGTGCATGGTGAACGCCTGGTTGAACTGCTCGTTCGACATGATCTGCAGGCCGGGACGGGCCAGTTCGGCGCGCATGAGCAGGGCCATCAGCCCGCCGATGATGAAGAAGACGAACGCGGTGACGAGGTAGAGCGTGCCGATCTTCTTGTGGTCGGTGGTCGTCAGCCACTCCACCGCACGGTGTCGGTGGGCCCGCCGGGCGGTCACCGCCCGCTCCGCTGCGGGCGCCTGATGGTTCGTTGTGTACCGCGGATGCGGGTCTGTGTTCGTGACGTCCACCGGGACGCGTCCTCCGCCTTGTGCCTGAGCCGATTGGTTACGAGGGCCGGGAAGGGACTTCGGTGAGGAGACAGGGAGACCGCCCCTTCCCGGCCGCCTAATGATCAGCGGCGCGGCAGGGGCGCCCATAGGGCCGAACAGGCTCCGGCCAGGGCCGAAGGTCCCTATCAGGGCCGGGACGGATGGGGCAGCCTCGTCCCGTACGCTGCTGGACGAAGATCATCGCCTCAGGAGTACGTATGTCGCAGACCGCACCGGACACCGCAGCACAGATGGCGTCGCCCGGGCACTGGCCCCAGCTGAGCGAGCCGGACCGGATGCGCAGCCTGCTGGACGCGGTGATGAGCCTGGGGCGCGGGCTCGAACTGCCCCAGGTACTGCGCGGCATCGTGGAGGCGGCGGTCACCCTCACCGACGCGGAGTACGGCGCCCTCGGCGTGGTCGGTGACGGGCAGCGGCTGTCGCAGTTCCTGCCCGTGGGCATGGCCGACGAACTGGCCGCGAAGATCGGCCGGACGCCCTGCGGGCGCGGCATCCTCGGCGAACTCATCACCAACCCCGTACCGCTGCGGCTGACCGACCTGACCCAGCACCCGCACAGCTACGGCTTTCCCCCGCACCATCCCCCGATGCGCACGTTCCTGGGGGTGCCGGTGCGCGTACGGGACGAGGTCTTCGGCAATCTCTACCTGACCGAGAAGCGCGGCGGCCGGGGCTTCGACGCGGACGACGAGGCGGTCCTGACCACCTTGTCCATCGCGGCCGGGGTGGCGATCGACAACGCCCGTATGTACCACGAGAGCCGGCGCCGTGAGCGGTGGCTGGAGGCGCTGGGCGAGATCACCCGCAGTCTGCTGTCGGGCGCAGACGCCGGGCAGGCGCTGCGTCTGATCGCCGAACGGGCCATGCAGGTCGCCGGGGCCGACGCCGCGGCGGTACTGCTGCCCGCGGCGAACTCCGCGCACCACGTGGAGCCGGACGTGCCGACGGCGGACGTCTTGAGGGTGGAGGTGGCCAGCGGCCATCGGGCCGATCTCTTCGAGGAGTTGAGCGTCCCCGCCGGGCAATCCCTGGCCGGACTCGCGGCACGTACCGGACGGCCCGCGGCCGCCGCGGATGTGCGAGCCGACGCGCGGGCGCACCCGTTCGGTGAGGCGGACGCACAGTGCGGCCCCGCGGTCGCCGTCCCTCTGCAGATCGACACCGGCACCTCCGGCGCACTGCGGCTGGCCCGCTTCGCCGGCCGGCCCGCCTTCGACGAAGGCGAGATAGCACTGATCTCCGGCTTCGCCGATCAGGCCGCCATCGCCCTCGAACTGGCCCGGCGCCGCGCCGAGTCGGAGGAGCTTACCGTCCTGCACGACCGCGACCGCATCGCCCGCGACCTGCACGACCTGGCGATCCAGCGGCTCTTCGCCACCGGCATCACGCTGCAGAGCACCGCCCGCCACCTCGCCGACCGGCCCGAGGCGGCCGAGCGCGTCGGCCGGGCGGTGGGTGACTTGGACACGACCATCCACATCATCCGGTCCACCATCTTCGACCTGCGCGCCGCCGGCGACAGCCAGGACAGTACGAGCCTGCGGCGCCGTATCGCCGAGAGCGCCCAGGCAGCTGCCCGCACCCTCGGTTTCACCCCCACGCTGCGCATCGACGGCCCGGTGGACACCAACGTCCCGCGCGGCCTGGCCGACCACGTCCTGGCCGTGGCAGCCGAGGCCCTGAGCAACGCCGCCCGGCACGCCCGCGCCCGGCATCTCGGCATCACCCTGACCGTGGACGATGCCGAACTGACGCTGACGGTCACGGACGACGGCGTGGGCGTGGGCAGCGCCCCGCACACCGGCGGACTGACCAATATGCGCACCCGGGCCGAACTGCACGGCGGCACCGTCGCCGTGACGGCCCCCGAAGGCGGCGGGACCCGCATCGTGTGGCGCGTTCCGCTGCCCGAGGACTGATCATCGAGGGCGGGGCGCTTGCGGGGAGGCACGGTACGTCCGCGGTACCAAGGACGTACGTGCGGCGCCGCGGCCCGGGCGTGCTGCGCAAGCCCTACCCGTCCGCCCCGCCCTGCGGCGCCCGGTTGCGTACGTCCCCTACGAGGACCGCCCTCCGCCTTGTGACCTAGTTCCACCGCCGGATGTGACCGAGCGCCTGACGCCATAGCCTCCCCACGTGACAACAGTTGACTCTCACCACAGCGGCCCCCGCAGCCCCGAGCAGCGCAAGCGCGAGGCGCTGGAACGGCTCGCGCGCGACCACGACGTATGGGTCGCCACGGCTGACGCCACCGGCGAGCCGTGCCTCGTACCACTTGCCTTCTGGTGGGACGGCGAGGCGGTGTGGCTGGCCACCCGCGACACCAACCCGACCGGACGCAACCTGTGCGCCTCGGGCCGGGTCCGGCTCTCCTTCGGCCATACCCGGGACGTGGTCCTGGCCCACGGCACCGCACGCATGCTGACCCGCGAGGAACTCCCGCCCGAGGTCGGCGACGCCTTCGCCGCCAAGGACGGCTGGGACCCTCGCAAGGACCACCCGTCGTACGTCTTCTTCCAGGTCACCCCGCAGGTGCTCCAGGCGTGGGGAACGGTGCCCGAGATGCCGGGACGGACCCTTATGCGCGACGGGAAGTGGCTGGTCTAGGGCCTGTCGTAGCCTCGCCGTTCCTGCTGCTCGCGTCGGTCGCGGATGCGGCCGGCGATGACGGCCGCCTGAACGCGGCGGCCGACGCCGAGTTTGGCCAGCAGCGAGGAGATCCGGTTCTTGACCGTCTTCTCGGCCAGGAACAGCCGGTCGGCGATCTGACGGTTGGTCAGCCCCTCCCCGATCAGCTCCAGGATCTCCCGTTCCCTGGGCGACAGCCGCTCCAGCTCGGGGGACTCCTGGGTCTGCTGCGGGCTGCGCAGGCGTTCCATGACCCGGGAGGCCGTGCGCGGGTCGAGCATCGACCGGCCGGTGGCCACCGTACGGACCGCCGTCACCAGCTCGGGGCCGTTGATCTGCTTGAGGACATAGCCGGCCGCCCCGGCCATGATGGCGTCGAACAGCGCCTCGTCGTCGTCGAAGGACGTCAGCATCAGACAGGCCAGCTCCGGCATCCGGGCCCGCAGGTCCCGGCACACCTCGATACCACCGTGGTCACCGCTCCGGTCGTCCCCGAGCCGGACGTCCAGCACCGCGACCTGTGGCCGGGCCGCCGGCACCCGCGCCAGCGCCTGCTCGGCGCTGCCGGCCTCGCCGACCACCTCGATGTCCTCCTCGGCCTCCAGGAGGTCCCGCACCCCTCGGCGCACCACCTCGTGGTCGTCGAGGATGAAGACGCGCAGCGGCGCGGCGGGTTCGGTGGGCTGATTCATACAGTGCTCGCTTGTCGGCAGGGATGGTCTGACGGCCGGTCAGCTGACGGGCCCTCCAGTATGTCCACCGGACCGCGCGCGGCCGGGCACGGGTCGCCCCAGCGGGCACACCGGCCGAGCAGCCGAACTGCCGGTCGGCCCGGGGGCCGTGTCCGGTGTCGGTACGGCCCGGGAATGCCCGCCTGCCGTCCCGGCCGGTCAGGCTCCCCAGGCGGAACGTACCGGGCCCTCCGGACAGCACACACCCGATCACCACACCGCGCCCAGGGCCGAACGGCCCTAGTTGAGTAGGGCCGTTCGGGCAGGTCAGCGCGGTGCCATACTGACGCCCCCGATCAGCCGGGCAGACGGGCCGGGGCCGACGCCGCGAGGGCCGGACCGTCCGCTGCCCGCGCTGTCCCGCTCGTTGACAGGAGTCCTGTTCCCTTGTTCATGCAACATTCCCCACGGCGGCTCGCACGCCTGGCGCCGTACGCCGTGCCCCTCTGCGCCCTCGCCACGGCCGCCGCGGTGTCGTACGTGGGAGGCAGCCGGCCGCGCGCCGTCGCGCTCCTGCCGGCCGCACCCCCCTCGCACCGGGCCCGCGGCCGCCGCCCGGCCACGACCGCGGACGGGGCCCAGGCGCCCGCCGACGTCCCGGCCTCCACGACAGCGTGCAGCGTATGTGCGGGGAGCTGCTGACCCATGGCCATGACCACGGACAACGGGGAGTACCACGCACTGCTCGCACGGCACGAAGCCATGCGCCTGCGGCAGCAACTGTTCTCACCGAACGCGGCCCGCAGCACCGCGAGCGGGGGCACCGCGGCGCCTGCGCCCTACGACGGCGCGGCCGGCGCGGCGGACCAGCGGGTCATCCTTCGTTTCCTCGACCTGGTGACCCCCTTCGATGACCTGATATCCCACCTCTACCAGGCGCTGTTCGAGCGCCATCCCTATCTGCGCTCGCTGTTTCCGGCATCGATGGAGTTCCAGAAGGCTCATCTCGCACGGGCCTTCTGGTACCTGATCGAGCATCTGGACCGCCCGCAGGAGATGACCGAAACCTTCGCCCAGCTGGGACGCGATCACCGCAAGCTCGGCGTACGCCCCGCCCACTTCGAGGCGTTCGAGACCGCACTGTGCGAAGCGCTGCAGCATCAGGCCGGACGGCAGTGGACCGAAGCCCTGGAAAGAGCGTGGCTGCGGATGCTGCGCTTCGCCGTCGACACCATGATCGACGGGGCGGCCTCCGCACTCAGCGAACCGCCCTGCTGGCAGGCCACCGTCATCGGCCATGAGCTGCGCGCCGGGGACCTGGCGGTGCTCCGGGCCCGTCCGCACGAGCCCTTCCCCTACCGGGCCGGGCAGTACGCGGCCCTGGAGTCCCACCGGCTGCCGCACGCCTGGCGCTCGTACTACCTCGCCGGCGCTCCCCACCCGGACGGCGAATTGGAGTTCCACATCCAACTCACCGGCCCCGGCGGGGTGAGCGAGGCACTGGTGCGCCACACCGCTCCCGGGGACCCTCTGCGCCTCGGGCCCGCGCACGGCACGCTGACGCTGGACGACGCAGCGGCGGACGAGATCCTGCTCGTGGCCTCCGACACCGGCTGGGCTCCGATGAAAGCGCTCCTCCAGCAGTTGGAGGAGCGGCGGACCCCAGGGCGCCGCGTACGTCTGCTGCTGGGCGCCGACTCCCTGCACGAGGTGTACGACGCCGCCTACTTGACCGCCTTCGAGCGCCGCCGGGCGTGGTTGACGGTGATCCCCGTGATCGGCGGTGGCCCAGGGGCGGATGCCTACGGCCCGCTGGCTGAAGCAGCGGCCCGGCACGCCGGCGTCTCCGGGTCCCTCACCGTGGTCAGCGGACCGCCGGCGATGGTGCGTACGGTGGCGGCGGAACTCGCGCACGCGGGCGTACCTGCCGACCGCATCCGCCATGACCCGCTGCCCGGCCTCCCCCGGGCCATGGGGACCGCCGCTGCCCTGCCCGACCGCACCGCTCAGGAGAGCGCGGACGGCAACGGCACCCTGCCTTCCACGGCGGAGCGCTGCCCTGTCCCCGAAGGCGTGCCGCGACCGGCGGCCCATTGAGCGGGAAGCCGCCCAGGGCGCTGTCATGGGGAGTGCCGACACTCCCCATGACCGTTCTGCGGCTTGCGGCTCAGGTGAAGGACGGCGGGCGAACGGCCCGCGGGGAAGGTTCACCCGGACCTTCGCAGAGCAGCGCCACCCGATACGAGGAGGCCGCCGAGTCCTACCGGACCGCCGTCACTTCGGCACCATCGCTGATGTCGGTGTCGGCGACAGGCCCTGGAAGGACATCAGGCTCCGCGGCGATCCGCCGATCTATCGCTCTGTCGCTCAGTCGATGCGGACGGGATGATCGGCACCCGCAGGTCCGTAGCCGCACATCGATGGCGCCATGACGTGCTGTGGATTGGTCCAGCCGGCACATCGGTAGCTGGAGTGGCCGTACCAGTCGTGGCCGAACTCGTGCGCGGCGAGCAGCGCCTGGTCTCTCACGCCGCCCATGTACAGCGCGATGCGCTGGCCCCGGCCCCAGTTGCAGCCGACGATCCTGCCGCCTCCGCCGCAGTCGGTGATGTAACTGTTGCGGCACTCGACCGGGGTGTCCCGGTTCGTGGTTTCGTCCAGGCGGGCCCACGCGGATGCGCCCTGCTTGATGGTCGCGGCGTACGCCCGGCACGAAGACGTGAGGTAGTAGCTGCGGTCGGTGGGGACGTTCCAGCCGCCCGGAGGGGGCTCCATGGCCTGCGCCCCCGCCGCCTCCAGCTCGGCCGCGGTGATGCCGTGGCCCTCTTGCGCGGCGCCGACCGCCGCGACGGTCTCGCCTTGGGGGGTGGGAGCGGCTTGGGCGCCGGGCCCCAGCAGCCCGATGGCCACGGTCACCACTGCCGCTAGAACAGATCTCAGGAGCAGCTTTCTTCGCATGCTTCTCCTCCTGTAGGGGGGTGTGCCGGTGACGATTCGCCGGCGACCGCGCCACTTGGTCTGGGCCAACGGCGCCGTCTGGTCCCACAGTTCGCAGACGTACGGCTCGAGAACAATCCGGGATTCGATAGGTAGGGGTACGCATAAAATTCGGAGCGGCGGCGTCCGGGGGCCGACCGGCCTGCCCCGCGTCCCGTCCACGGACGTGGTGTACGGCCGAGGGCGCGAGACCCTCAAGAGGCGCCCCAGGCTCAGCCCGTCGCTCGCCGTCCGATGACAGACATGCCGCAGGGGACGAGCGTCGACAGGCGCCGTGAGAGGGTGCCATATGCCCTACTACCTGCGGTTCTTCTTCGAATACGGAGTCGCCCACACCCCGTTGTGGCCCGGGCCGCCCGGCGCCCCCGACCTCGACAGCCCCTATGGCTCTCCGTGCGAGCTGGAACGCCTGCCGATCGGCCCTGCCACCCGAGCCGAGCTGGAGAGGCTGTGCGAGTGGTACCAGTCCTCGCTCGACTGGGACTATCCGCCGGATCCGTCTCCGTGGCCCGAGGAACAGTGGGAGCTGTTCACGCAGCAGGCGGACTCCGTGCTGGAGACCCTGCGCCGTGAACTGGGTGACGACTGGACAGTCATGGACCTGCGTAAGCCGTCATGACGCCAGTGGCTTCTCCAGCTGCCGGGCTGTCACCGCTCGCCAGGCTGCCGTTGTTGCACACCAAGTCCAGTGACGAGAACGGGCGGTTGGCCTTTGCCGCAGCGCGTCCGCCCACACGCCCCTGAGCCCTGCCGTTTCGGTCCGCACCCATTGACCACATTGGTACACACCAATAGCCTCCGATGGCGTGACTGTCATGTCACGACCAACAGGTGCATCAACGGCAGTCGGCACCGCCCTCCCCCATCCGGAACCGACACTCGAGGGAGTCCCCTTGAGATCCTCCACCGGCAGACGTTTTCTCAGACCGGCCACGACGGCGCTCGCGTGTCTGGCCATTCCACTCATCGCCCCGGCCGCTCCGGCGCAGGCGACCGATGCGGCCACGGGCGCCACCGGCGGCGGGCGCGGACCCGGCTTCGTGCAGGCCGCGCCGTATCTCTATCTGGGCTGGGGCAACCCGCCGAGCGCCACCGAGGTCATGCGGGCCACCGGCATCAAGTGGTACACGATGGCGTTCATCCTCGCCCGGAACGGCTGCAACCCCGCGTGGGACAGCCAGCGCCCGCTGACCGGCGGCGTGGACGAGTCCACCATCAAGGCGATCCGCGCGGCCGGCGGCGACATCGTCCCCTCCATCGGCGGCTGGAGCGGCAACAAGCTCGGGCCCAACTGCTCCACCCCACAGGCCCTTGCGGGCGCGTACCAGAAGGTCATCGACGCCTACCGGCTCAAGGCGATCGACGTCGACATCGAGAACACCGACGAGTTCGAGAGTCCCGCGGTCCAGGACCGCATCCTGGGCGCCCTGAAAATCGTCAAGCAGAACAACCCGGGCCTCAGGACGATCCTCACCTTCCCGACGCTCAACACCGGCCCCAATTCGTGGGGCAACCGCCTGATCGAACGGGCCAACGCCCTCCAGGCGAACATCGACAACTTCACCGTCATGCCGTTCAACTTCAACGGCCACGCCGACATGTACGGCAGCACCGTCAAGGCCACCGAGGGACTGAAGAACAAGCTCAAGTCCGTCTACGGCTGGTCCGACGCGCGGGCCTACGCCTCCATCGGCATCTCGGGCATGAACGGCAACAGTGACACGGGAGAGGTCACCACTCCCCAGATCTGGACCCAGATCCGCGACTGGGCCAACTCCCGTCACATCGGCCGCTTTGCCTTCTGGTCGGTCAACCGCGACCGCCCCAACTGGCAGTTCACCTCCATCACCGCCGGCTTCACCGGCTGACCGCTCCCTCAGTTGCGCAAGCGGCGTGGCGGCACTCCCCGACCGGGTCCGGGAGTGCCGCCGTGGCCTGCGGGCCCGGGGGCGGGACGGCGGCAGGCCGCCCTCTTACGCGCCGACGGAGACGCCGAACTCCGCTTCGATGACCTTGAAAAGGATGTCCCAGGACTTCCACTCGGTGTTGGTCTGGATGGAGACGGTGTGGTCACCGTCGGCGGTGCCCACCGTGTAGAACAGGCACCCCCAGAAGCTGCCGCCCACGCCGCGCAGCGTCAGGCCGCCCGTGGCCGCCTTGTCCAACTCGAACAGGCCCAGGCCGTACCGGGCGTACGGCATCCAGTTGCCGCCCTCGGTGGAGACCGTGGTCCACATCGCGCGGTGCTGGTCCGGCGGCAGCAGGGTGCCGCCGGACAGAGCGTTCACGAACTTGATCATGTCGCTGGTGGTGGAGATGACGTTGCCCGGGGTCCAGGAGGTGTTGAACTCCGTGACATCGAGGGGCTCGAGTCCGGGCTCCTCCATCGCCGACTGCCAGTTCTCCGGAGTGACCGCCGCTGTGTCCGTACCGTCCTTGTAGAACAGCGTCGAGTAGGCCCGAGGGTGCGGCTCGGGGTAGCCCACGTCCTGGGCGCGGCGCACGTAGGTGTTGGCCAGGCCGAGTGGCCGGATGACGCTGCGCTCGATCTCCTCCGCGAGGGTGTTGCCGGTCACCTTCTCGATGATCGCCTCGGAAAGGTAGAAGCCGCCGTTGGAGTACTCGAAGCGTTCCCCGGGCTCGCCGACCGGCGGCTGGGACACCGTCATCTTCAGAAGCTCTTCGGTGGTGACGGCTTCGAGGCGGTGCTTCATGAAACTGGCACGGGTGGCGAACCGGTTGGTCAGTTCCGGCGCCAGGCCGGTGGAGAACAGGCCACCGGTATTGCTGAGCAGATGCCTGATGGTGATCCTGTCGCCGTCATAGCCATTGACGTTCAGCACGCCCGGCAGCCAGGTGTTCACCGTGTCGTCGATGCTCAGCCTGCCCTCTGCCTCAAGAGTCAGGAGGGCCGCGGCGATAAAGGCCTTGCCGCCGCTGCCGGCATGCGCGTACTCCCCCGGCCGGCGCCGGGCTCCGGTCTTGATGTCGGCCACCCCGGCCGTGCCGAACCACGTCCGGTCCCCGTCCCTGACGTCGGCCACGATGCCAGGGACGCCGCCCTCGGCCACGGCCCAGTCGAGCGCCTCTTGAATACCCGTTTCGTTCATGTCTGCCGTCCTCACTCTAAGGATCTTCACGACGCAGTAAAAATTACGTTGCATAAACGATTGCGTCAATCACAATTTCGCGAAGCAACTGAGAATTGCCAGCTCAAATGACATGAATCGTTGCATGGAGTCTGTTTGTTAATGCAACGCGTGCGTTGCATTAAGCTACTGGCGACGTCGACAGTTAAGGACACCGATGCCTGGAGAAAGACTCACCCGGCAGGACCGGCGGGAGATCGCCGCGGGACTGCGTGACGGGCAGACCTACGCCGCCGTGGCCCGCCGCCTCGGACGGCCGACCTCGACCATCACCCGCGAGGTGATGCGCAACGGCGGGCCGGGCGGCTACCACGCCGACCGGGCCCACCAAGCGAGCAAACGCAAGGCGCGCCAGAACGCGACCACTCCGCCACCGCCCTCACCAGGAAGCGCTGACCTCGACGGACGCGACCCGCGGATCGTGGACGAGGTGGCCGCCCACACCGCGGAACTGTTCGTCCAGTCCGGGCTTCCGCAGATGGCGGCCAGGGTGCTCGCCGCACTCCTCACCACCGACGGCGGCAGCCTCACCTCGGCCGAACTCGTGCAACGTCTGCACGTCAGCCCCGCCGCCATCTCCAAGGCCGTCGGCTACCTGGAGGCAATAGGGATCATCCAGCGCGAACGCGACCCCCACCGTCGCGCGGAACGCTACGTCATCGGCGAGGACGTGTGGTTCCAGGCCATCATGGCCAGCGCGCGCATCGACACCCGGATCGCCGCCGCCTCCGCGCGCGGCGCCCAGGCACTCGGCCCCACGACACCCGCCGGTGCCCGGCTGGACAACCTGAGCCAGTTCCTCCACCACGTCAGCGAGGACCTGGTCCGCTCGGCCGAGCACTGGCGCCAGGTCTTCTTCGCCCGTCCGCCCGCTGATTAACCGTCGCGTCTCCGTGGCGGATGCGACGTGCCCAGCCCAGGGGCACGTGGTCGCGTCGCTGGAGCGCCGCTCGCCCGAGTACCGCAACGCCGACGGCAGTTCACATGCCGGTGACCTCGGCCCGTGAGCGTACGTGGAGCTTGCACAGCACCTTGGCGACATGGTGTTCGACGGTGCGCGGGGAGAGGAACAGCACGTCGGCGATCTCCCGGTTGGTGCGCCCGAGCGCGACCAGCCGGGCGACCTCGCGCTCGCGGGGCGAGAGCTGGTCACCGTAGCCGCGGCGACCGCGGCGGGACGGCAGTACGACGTTGTTGCGGCGCAGCACACGGCGGCAGCGCGCGGCGTCGCGGGAGGCACCCAGCTCGGTGAACTGCTGCGCCGTCAGGGCAAGTTGATCTGACGCGCCGCTCTCCCCCGCGGCCAGTCGGCAGCGGGCCGCCGCCTCACCGGCGCGGGCTGCGGAATAAGGCTGCGGCAGGACGGTGTACGCGGTACGGGCCGCTTCGAAGGCCGTGGCGGCCTCCTCGACACTTCCGCGGCCGATCGCCAGGATGCCGCGGCAGGCGAAAAGGGCGGCCGCGGCCAGCGGCGCGTCCCGGCCGGCGATGCCCTCGCCCAGTTCGGCGGTGACCTGCTCCGCGTCCGGCAGGCGGCCGCCGCGCACCAGCGCCGCCACGGCCATCGGCGCCAGGTCGCCGGCCCACGACCAGATGCCCTTGCGGCGGATCCTGGCGATACCGCACTCGGCCTCACTCTGCGCCCCGGCCGCCTCGCCGCGGACCTGAAGCAGGCGGGCCATGGCGCCGGAGGCGGTGGCCAGTATCGGCGCCGGGGCGTTGTGGGGATCGGCCAGGCCGGCGGCTTGGAGCTCTGCGGCGGCCTCGTCCCATTCGCCGGTCGTGGAGGCGAGCAGCCCCAGTACGAGGTGGGCGTCGGCCGCGATGCCCGAGACGCCTCGTACCACGTCCAGGATGCGCCGGGCCCGTTCCGCCAGTCCCCGCCAGCTGCCCTCGTACCAGTCCAGGCGCAGCGCGGTGCCCTCCACGATGCTCTCGAAGTACGCGGCTCCGCATTCCGCGGCCCGCCGCCGCCCTTCCCTGCGGAAGCGCTGCGCTGCCTGGTAGTGGCCGAGGTAGGCGGCGGCGTCCGCGAAATTGCCGCAGGCGCGGGCGACTTGGCGACGGTCGGTCTCTGCTCCGGCCGCGCCGATGAACCGCTCCGCCTGCTGCCAGACCGTCGGATCGCCCGCGTACATCGCCAGCGCCAGGCGGTTGGCCCGTACGGCGGTGCACACCGACGGGTCGGGCTCCTGCGCCGCCAGCGTCTCGGCCTGCCCGATCCAGCGCTCGTAGACGGAGTACGGGTGGTCACCCCAGGCCGGCATCGCCAGGGCGGCCATGCCGCGGGCCGCGAGGGCGGGGCGGTCGCGCAGCTCCTCGACCGCCAGCTCGGTGTCGATCCGGCCCTCCTCGTACCGCCCGGCCTGGTTGTAGAGCAGCAGCCCCAGATTGAGTCTGATCTCGCCGCGTGTGCCCTCGGGTATGTGTCCATCCCGCACGATGGCGCGCAGCAGTCCGGTGGCCCGCCCGTGGGCGAGTCCGACCACCGCGTCCCTGCTGAGCTCGACGGCGATGCGGGCGCACTCCGGCCGGCCGAGGCGGCCGTCGGACAGCAGCTGCTCCAACACCCCTACCGCGAGCGCCGGGTCGCCCCTCTCACGCGCAGCGGAAGCCGCCGCCTCGCTGTAGCGCAGCCAGTGCGTGAGCTCTCCGGCCCGGTGGGCGTGGTAGGCGAGCTGCACCAGCGGCTGCGGGTCCTCTGCGGCCAGGGCGCGCATCGCCTGCCGGTGCAGCCGGTGCCGGTCGGGTCCCGGCAGGCTCTGGTAGACGGCTTGTTGGGCGAGGGCGTGCCGGAACCCGTACCGGTCGTCGCCCCACTCGTGCAGCACACCCGCGAGCAGGGCCTCCCGTACGGCTGCCGATCCCTCGGCCTCCGTGGGCGGCACCGCGCTCCCGCGCATGACCGCGGTGATCAGCGCCTCGCCGGCGGGAACGCGCAGCACACCGGCGGCGTGCACGGCGGCCGCGGCCATGGGCGAGAGCACGCTCATACGGTCGGCCATCGCCTCCTGCAGCAGCGTGGGCACCGCCAATGCCTCCAGCACCCCGCGCTCCGCCTGCCGTTCACGCCTGACCTCCTCGGGCAGCGCGTGGACGACCTCCTCCACCACGAACGGGATGCCCGCGGTCCGCCGGTGCAGCTCCCCGATGAACTCCGGCGCGGTCCCCGATACGCCGGTGAGAGCGGCGAACATGGCGCGTACGGCGGGCGCGTCCAGCGGGTGGAGCGGGATGACCACCGCGGCGGTCCCGGGCGGGTGGCGAAACGCCCGCCCGAACGGCAGCCCCGCGCCCGGCAGTTCCTCGCGTCGGTAGCTGAGCACCACCGACAGCGCGTCCGGCGGGTCGTCCACCAGGAACCGCAGCAGGTCCCGGGTACCCTCGTCCGCCCAGTGCAGATCCTCCACGACCATCACGGTCTCCCCCACCGTGTCGAGCAGCGCGCGCACGGCGCGGAACACCCGGTGCCGCCCGGCCCGCGGATCGTGCAGCGGATCGAGGGCAGGCGGCAGCCAGGCGGCGAGTTCCGGCAGGTACGGGCGCAGTGCGCCGCAGACCGGGCTCAGCGGGTCGGGCAGCCCGCCCGCCAGGTGGCGCAGCAGATCAAGGACCGGCCCGTAGGGAAACGGCTCGCGCAGGGGACGACAGCTGCCCACAAGGACGCGACGTCTTCGTAAGGAGGGGTGGCGCAGGCCCTCCCGGATCAGCCGGGTCTTGCCGATTCCCGCCTCCCCCTCGACCAGGGCCACCGACGGCGGGTGCGCCACCGCCTCCACCAGGGAGTCCAACTCCCTTGTACGGCCGACCAGTACAGGCGCTTCCGAGGTACGCAGGAGGAGGGCGGTCATGAGTGACTCCGGCCTTGGGGGGTCCGCGGTGCGCACCACAGCCGAGTACGAGCGCGCCACCACGGCGACAGCGTGAAGCTATGCCTCAAGCCGTACTTCTAGCAAGACCGTGGCAGGCGCGCGCAAGATCTCCCGGACGCGCTTTCCCCCTGCCCGCGCAAGCACGTGCCCGGATCGGAAGCTGCACCTGGTGCGTGGAACCGGCGAGCGATTCATCGACCGGCCCATCCACAGATCCCGCATCGGCGGTATCGGCCAGCTGCCTTTCGCACTCGATCGCGTAGCGGTCCTGCCCGTCATCGAGTTCATTCGAGATGAACCCTGCGGTGTTCATGCCAGGCTGCGGCAGGACTCGGGATGCTCGATATCCTGCGTCTCCCGGTACTGGCATGCGCAGAACAATGCAGCTGCACCATCGGCTGCGTACGCCAGCAGCCCAAGCAGCACCCAGCCCACCCCGTCGCCCAACTCGGCACTGCCCACCCACCAGGGCGCTGGAAAGACTGCGGCGTCAGCGCTTGTGGCGCTGGCCCCTGACCAGCTGTTCTGTGATCTTGTCGGCGCCGACGCGGCGTTGGACGGCGGCGGACAGGCTCGGGGCAACGCCACCGAACAGGGTGGCCATACGTAGTGCCAGCGAGGCCACCTCCACTTCGGCGAGGTTCTTCTCGATGGCTCGTACGGTCGCGCGCGCCACGTCCTGCGGCGAACGGGTGCCGATTCCGCGCGGCAAGGTCACGCCGGAGTCGGCGAACATGCCCGCGTCGCTGACCATGCCGGGAAAGACGGTCGAGACGCCGACCTGGTAGGGACGCATGTCCTCGCGGAGCGCCAGGGCGAAGCCGCGCATCCCGAACTTGGTGGCGTTGTAGAGGGACACCTGCCCGGACGCGGCCTTGCCGGAGATCGAAGAGATGAAGACCAGGTGACCGCGGCGGCGGGCGGCCATGCGTTCCCCGGCCAGCTTCGCCATCACGATGGGCGCACGGAGATTGACATCGAGCGCACGGTCGATCTCACCGATGGAGAAGTCGGCCAGCAGGCCTGCCGCCGGCAGCGCGGCGTTGGCCACCAGCACGTCGATCTCACCCGCCGCCGCCAGCAGTTCCTCGATCGCGTCCCGGTCGGCCAGGTCGGCGGGGATGGCGCGGCCGCCCAGCTTCTCCGCCAACGGCTCGAGTACGTCCGTACGCCGCCCGGTCAGCACCACCTCGCCGCCGCGGGCGGCCAGGGTCCCGGCCAGCACTTGCCCGATCCCGCCGGTGGCACCCGTCACCAGTACCTTCGCGCCACGCAGATCCATGCCAGGAGGATCCCACCACCGGCACCGCCAGACCAGGGCGGCGGTGAGGCGTCCATCCGGCATCTCGCGCATCCGGCCCCGGCCACGTCCACCGCACCGCGCGGAGCACCGCGCGCCGGGCGGAGGAGCGAAAGTCCGCACCCGTGACGTGTGCCCGGCGCCGTTCATCTAAAGTGCCCAGGTCAGTGCCCGTTACCTGATGACCTGAGAAGGAATCACGGATTATGCCGACCGAGACGTTCGAGTTTCAGGTGGAAGCGCGTCAGCTTCTGCAAATGATGATCCACTCGATCTACTCGAACAAGGACGTGTTCTTGCGTGAGCTCGTCTCCAATGCATCCGACGCACTCGACAAGCTGCGTCTCGAAGCTCTCCGCGACGACTCCCTCGGCGCGGATGTCTCCGACCTCCACATCCGCATCGAGACCGATCCGGAAGCCCGCACGCTGACCGTGCAGGACAACGGCATCGGCATGTCGCGTGACGAGGTCGTCCAGCTCATCGGGACGATCGCGAATTCGGGGACCGCGAGGTTCCTCAAGGAGCTCAAGGAGGCCGAGAACGCCGCGGCGGCCGAGGGGCTGATCGGCCAGTTCGGCGTCGGGTTCTACTCCAGCTTCATGGTGGCCGACGAGGTCACGCTCCTGACCCGGCGTGCGGGCGAGAGCACGGGCACCCGCTGGACGTCGAGCGGCGAGGGCACGTACACGATCGACACCGTCGACGACGCCCCGCAGGGCACCTCCGTAACCCTTCGGCTCAAGCCGGAGGACAGCGAGGACAAGCTCTACGACTACGCCTCGCCCTGGAAGATCAGGGAGATCGTCAAGCGGTACTCGGACTTCATCACCTGGCCCATCAAGATGGCGCCGGAGCCCTCCGCGGACGCCACGGACGAGTCCGACGACGCCCCGCGCGAACCCGAGACCCTGAACTCCATGAAGGCCCTGTGGGCCCGCCCGAAGGAGGAGGTCACGGACGACGAGTACCACGAGCTGTACAAGCACATCAGCCACGACTGGAACGACCCGCTGGAGACCATCCGGCTCCAGGCGGAAGGCACCTTCGAGTACCAGGCGCTGCTGTTCCTCCCGTCCCACGCGCCCCACGATCTGTTCACGCAGGGCTACAAGCGCGGCATCCAGCTGTACGTCAAGCGCGTCTTCATCATGGACGACTGCGAAGCCCTGATGCCGCCGTACCTGCGCTTCGTCAAGGGCGTCGTCGACGCACAGGACCTCTCCCTCAACGTTTCGCGCGAGATCCTGCAGCAGGACCGCCAGATCCAGCTGATGCACCGCCGCCTGGCGAAGAAGGTGCTGTCGACGGTCAAGGACATGATGACCGCCGCCCCGGAGCGCTACGCGACGTTCTGGCGGGAGTTCGGCCGTGTCCTCAAGGAAGGGCTGCTGAGCGACTTCGACAACCGCGACGCGATCCTCAAGGTGTGCTCCTTCGCCACCACCCACGACAAGGCCGAGCCGACCACGCTGCAGCAGTACGTGGAGCGGATGAAGGACGGTCAGGAGCACATCTACTACCTCACCGGCGAGTCCCGGCAGGCCGTCGAGAACTCTCCGCACATGGAGGCGTTCCGGGCCAAGGGCATCGAAGTGCTGGTGCTGACCGACCCCGTCGACGAGGTGTGGGTCGATGCCGTGCCCGAGTTCGACGGCAAGCCGCTGCGCTCGGTCGCCAAGGGCGAGGTCGATCTCGGCACCGAGGAGGAGAAGAAGGAAGCCGACACCGAGCGGGAGAAGCAGCAGGAGGAGTACGCGGGCCTGCTGACCTGGATGACGGAGAAGCTGAGCGAGAACGTCAAGGAGGTGCGCCTGTCCTCGCGCCTGACCGTCTCGCCCGCCTGCATCGTCTCGGACACGCACGATGTGACGCCGGCGCTGGAGAACATCTACCGCGCCATGGGCCAGGACGTCCCCCACGTCAAGCGCATCCTCGAACTCAACCCGGGCCACCCGCTGGTCAGCGGCCTGAACAAGGCACACGC
This sequence comes from Streptomyces sp. UF-297, assembly GCF_058245575.1. NCBI lineage: Bacteria > Bacillati > Actinomycetota > Actinomycetes > Kitasatosporales > Streptomycetaceae > Streptomyces > Streptomyces sp. UF-297. Next base: position 43,039 of record NZ_JBSIBZ010000047.1, read on the forward strand.
CGAGCGCGCGGAGGACACCGGGCTCGAGGAGACGGCCGAGCTGGTGTACGGCATGGCCCTGCTGGCCGAGGGCGGCGAACTGAGCGACCCGTCGCGCTTCGTCAAGCTGATGGCCGACCGCCTCGAACGCTCCCTGTAGTACCGCCTACCCGGTAGGCCCGGCTCCCCGCCGCACTGCAGGCGGGGAGCCGGAACGGAGCCACCAAGGCAGTCGACGGCCCGCCGATTCCACAGGAGCGGCCGGTTCAGCCCCTGGGCCGTACGCCTTCCAGGATCGAGTCGACGACCTGCTCGGGCAGACCGGCCGGGAGTTCCTTCCAGCCCTGGAAGACGCCGCGGGCGAGTACGGGGCTGGAGAAGAGGTCGGCGAGGAATTCGATGTCGCGGTCGGCCCTGACCTCGCCGCTCTCCACGCCCCGGCGCAGCACGTCGTTGACGCTCTCGCGCCGCGACTTGATGACGGCTTCCTGGTACTGCTGCCAGAGCTGGGGCTGGTGCTGGATGTGGGTGATGACGGCGCGCAATACGGCCGAGGAGCGTTTGGCCAGGCCGCCTCGGCGGAGGAATCCCAGGCAGGCGATCAGATCGTCGCGTACCGATGTGCCGGGCGGATCGGGGCTCTTCTCGTCCAGTGAGCGCAGCACGTCCAGCATCAGGGCGTCCTTGCCGGTCCAGCGGCGGTAGACGGTGGTCTTGCTGACACCGGCTTCGCGGGCGATGCGCTCGATGGACAGCCTGACGGACACCGCACCAGCGCCTTCGCCCACCGGAACCGCCAGCCGCCTGAGGCGCGGCATGACGGTCCCGAACCTCGCCCCGATCCGCCAGCCCGTTGGCAATGGCTGCGGCGCGGATCCGATGCCCGGGCCGTCAGCGCGAGTTGCGCATGATCGCGTCGTACTCGGCGTGCGGCCCCATACCGGCCGCCGCGCGCCGTGCGTCGAGCCCGTCCGGATCGGCGATGGGGTGGGGCTGGAGATTGCCTTGGCCATCCTGGACGTACTGGGTTCCGTAGGTCTGGGGCCGGCCTTGGCTGACCTGGCAGCGGTCGGTGAGATACGCCAGTTGTCGGGGCGCGGCCTCTCCCGATGCCACGGCCGCAGTGAGGAGCTGGAGCGCGCGGAGCTGGAACGGCAGATCACGGCCGGCGTGCTGGGCCAGCAACCAGGCGCCGTTGGCGGCCCGTTCTCCGACAAGGGTCTTCCCCGGCCAGCCGTGCTCGTCGATCACGGCCTTGAGCCAGGCAGTGTTGTCGGCGTCGACAGAGACGACCGCCGCCCAGTCCACGGGCGCCGATCCAATGCCGCGTACGCCACGGGCGTGCTGATCGACGTCCACACGACGCAGAAGTTCTTCGGCGAGCTCGGGCTGCTGTGCTCGGTCTGCGCTCACTGTGCCCCCCTTGGCGCCGGTGCGGCTCCGCGCCCAGCCACTCAGGTCATTGTCCGCCCGCGCGCCGGTGGCGACGCGGTGAACGTCAGCTCCTCGGTCCGGGGGGGGCGCTCAGGACAGCAGCGGGGTGACGCACAGCAAGCCGCCGCCGTCCAACGGTGATGTCCCGCCCAGGGCCGAGGAGTTGGATCACCGGGGCACGCGCTGGGTGATGCGCCACAGGCGGCGGGGCAGCTCGCCTTCCTCGAAGGGGTGGGCCTCGGTCAGGTCCCAGCCTTCGGCGAGGGCGTCGACGAGGTGACGGGGGAAGAAGTGGACGGCGAAGCCGCCGTGTTCGTGGATGTCGTCGCCGTGGGCGATGCCGGTGCCGTAGTGGGCGTCGCCGGTGTGACGGACGGTGTAGACGAAGGTGCCGCCGGGGCGCAGGACGCGGCGGACCTCGGCCACCAGGGCATGGATCTCCTTGGTGGACAGGGTCATGCACAGCAGCATGTGCGCGAACACCGCGTCGACGGAGGCGGCGGGCAAGGGCAGCGGGTCGCGTACGTCGTGGACGGCGGCAGTGACCCGGTCCTCCAGATGCCGGGCCCGGGCGGCATCGCGCAGCTGGTCCAGGCCCGTGGGGCTGAAGTCGGTGGCCTGGACGGTGAGGCCCTCGCGGGCGAAGTACAGGGCGTCGCGCCCGTGCCCTGCGCCCAGCTCCAGTACGTCCTGCGCGCCGGCGGTACGGAAGGTCCGGGCGGCGTGCACGGCGGGGGCCGAGGCCTGCTGCCCGTACATGCCCGGATGGGCGGCGTAGGTGTGCTGCCAGTGCGCGCGCTGGGCTTCGGCGAGCTGAGCGTCCTGCCGCTGCATGGTCTCTCCCGGGTGCGGTGGGCGAGCTTCCCGGGCCCACCACACCCGGGAAACGCTCAGCCCATAACCTGATGCAGCAGGACTCAAACCAGTTCGGGTTGGGGTTCCGGTTGCCGCACTGGTGCGACCTTCGGTTCCCACTGCTTGGTGGTCCGTACGTAGGCGTAGATCACCGAAGCCATCGACAGAATGAGAAGTGGTCCGAACACCCACGGGTATGTGGCCATCTGCATCGGCAGATAGCGATATGCCGCCAAGAGCGCCGCGAAGACCGCTGCGCCGTACGTGACCAGCTGGATTCCTGACCGCTCCCAGCCACGGTCGTGCGAGCGCAGTGCTGCCTCGATCGTGAGCGTGAACACCACGCCGGCGATGAGGTCCACGCCGTAGTGGTAGCCGAATCCCAGCGTTGCGGTGAGGGTGGCGATCAGCCAGAACGTGCCCGCGAATCGCAGAACTCGGGGGCCTTTTCGGGAATGGATGAAGATCGCGGTGGCCCACGCCGTGTGCAGGCTGGGCATGCAGTTGCGTGGGGTGATGTCGTCGTACGGCATCGGGTGCGGGGCACCGAGCGGCGGCAGTGTGTCCGGCCACAGGTTGGCCAGCGCCCAGGGCTCGCCGCCGGTGCCGAAGGCGCCGGTGCCGTAGGTGAAGATCGGCCCGACCACCGGGAAGATCATGTAAATGGCCGGCCCGAGGAGGCCGATGACCAGAAAGGTGCGCACCAGATGGTGGCCGGGGAAGCGGCGCTCGGCCGCCACGTTGCGCAGCTGGTACAGCGCGACGACTACTGCGGCCACCGCGAGCTGAACGTAGACGAAGTCGAGAATATGGGGGCCGATCGGAGCGGTGGCCTCAACGAGCCGGCCCACCAGCCACGACGGGTTGCCCAGCGCGTGATCGGCGGTCGCCACGTACAGGTCGAGCACGGTCGGGCGGGTCTTCGAGGTGATGAGCAGCCAGGTGTCGCCGGTCTTGCGGCCGGCCACCAGCAGCAGGCCAAGGCCGACGCCCTTCAGCAGCAGGGCGCGTTCCCGGCCGGTGCGGCGCGTGATGGCGATGACCGCACAGCCCAAAATCACCCACAACGCGCCGTTGCCGAAGGTCGGCCTGGCATCGACCGCCCACCGCACAAGCAAGAAGACGGCGTCGATGCCGATCGCGGCACCAGCCGCGATGAACCGTTGCCGCCAGGTGAGCACCACCATCATCAGCCCCATACCGCCGTACAACAGCGGCCCTGACTTGGGGGCGAAAATCACCTCCTGCACCTGGTTGGTGATCGGCCCCGGCAGGCCGTAGCGACGCGCGGTGATCTCCAGCGCGATGAAGAATCCAAGGGCCACCACGCCCGCCACGGCCCACAGAATCGCCCGTGGTCGACGCCACCCGGCGAACGCAGCTCTGCATTTCATTCGCGAAAATACCCGTGATGCTCTAGATATCAATTGTTTGGCCGATGTGTTAGATGTCAGCGAAGCAGGTCACCCTCCATGCCGGACAGTAATGGCTTTCCGGCGAAGGGCAGGCGATGAGGGTGATCACCGCAAGTTCGAACATGCTATCGGAGCAGTGCGGGCGAGTATCGCAGGTCACGGGTGTCGCCGAGGCCAGTCTCTCCGCGCTCGACAATCCGGCGTCTCCAGGATGATCACGAAACTCTCGACGGCCGGTGGACGGCTGCGGCGTCACGGGTTACACAGCGACTCCAAAGCGTGAGCACAAGGCCGTGAACTGGCAGCCCGGGCGGGCATGTCGGCATTTCCGTCTTCGGCCACGACGCCCAGTGGCCCGAACCCGGCACGCAGCGGCCGCGCCTCGTCCACCACCGCATCGCGACCAGTCCCCCATGCCCCCTTCATCCCGCACGAGGGCCTTGATCTCACGCACACGTCGGGAGCGTCACGACATAACAGATCAAACCTTCACCGACCTGACGCTAGGTTACTAGGATGCTAGCATCGCCTCCGTGAGTGACGAAGAGGTCAAGCAGTTCAACGTGTACTTGCCGGTCGGGCTGATCAAGCAGGTCAAACATCACGCCATCGAGTCGGGCTCGTCCCTCTCGGCGCTGGTCGCGGCCGCCTTGCGCGCGTACCTCGACGACACCCACGGGCAGCCGCAGCGATCATCCGAGAAGGAGACCTGACATGGCGACCGAAGGCATCGAGGCCGTATTCCTGGAGACCCACAACTGGGGCAAGGCGGCGAAGTTCTTCCAGGCACTGGGCTTCGAATTGGAGTTCTCGACCGACCACAACTCCGGCCAACTCCGTAAGGGCGACGGCCCCTACATATTCATCGCCGAGGTCCCCGAGGACCGGCAGCCCCAGACGCAGGTCGTGCTGAAAGTGACCGATGCGGAGACCTTCCGTCCCGACCCTGCTGTTGAAGTGGTCACGCCGTTCGAGGACACCCATTACGGAACCAGGGAAATGACCGTCCGCGACCCCGACGGGCGTCTGTGGAGCCTCCAGGCGCCGGCCAAGGACTGACCGCAAGGAAAGGGAGCACCGTGGCAGACGAGCAGAACGAGGTGCCGGACAGCACCGCGGTACGGGTCGCTCTTTGGCGGGCGATGCACGTACGGGTCGACCCGCCGCCCCACGTGCTCAAGGACGAGATCGGCCTGCAGCTGGCAGCCCCTGACGACGGCTGGCAGCGCCGACCCGACATGGACCCGCGCGGCACGAGCGGGTTCCGGGCGGCCATCGTTTCCCGCGCTCGTCTCATCGAGGACCTGGTTGCCGAGCAGGTCGGCCACGGCATCACCCAGTACGTCGTCCTGGGAGCCGGTCTGGACACCTTTGCCCAGCGCAGGCCGGAGATCGCCTCCCGCCTGCGGGTCTTCGAGATCGACCAGCCGGCCACCCAGGCCTGGAAGCGCCAACGCCTGGTCGAGCTCGGCTACGGAATCCCCGACTGGCTGCGACTGGTGCCGGTCGACTTCGAGACGGGCGGGCACTGGTGGGAGCAGTTGTCCGCCGCCGGCTTCGATCCCGGCCGGCCGGCGGTCGTCGTCTGCACCGGCGTCACCATGTACCTCACCAAGGACGCCACCGCGGCGACCCTGCACCGGCTCGCCGGACTCGCCCCCGGCTCGACGCTCGCCATGACGTTCATGCTGCCCACCGAACTCATCGATGCCGCCGATCGCCCCGCACTCGAGGCGACCAAGCCACAGGCCCAAGCAGCCGGAACGCCGTTCATCAGCTTCTACACCCCGCAGGAAATGCTGACGCTGGCCCGCGATACCGGCTTCAAAGACGCCCGACACGTAGCGGGAACCGTGCTCGGCGAACGCTACTTCGCCGGTCGTCCCGACGGCCTCCGCCCGTCAAGCGGAGAGGACCTGCTGGTGGCCGCCACCTGACGCCGTTGGGCCACACCACCTGCTTCCGAAAACCAAGGTGGGAGATGAGGCTGTCGGCACAGGGCGAGGGACGATCAGCCGCTGCTCGTGGCGGCTGTGCCCCGTACTGCCCGGCCCGGCGCAGGCGGCCGGGCAGTACGGGCACGTCAGTGCGCGCCGAAGCCGTCGCCCTCCTGGCCCGGAGTCATGGGTGGGCAGTCGTGGAATGCGGAGGAGACGGCCTTGTTCAGTTCCGGGTCCGCGAGCGGAGGCCCGTCATAGCCCTCGACGGTGACGAACACGAACCCCGTCCGGATTCCGTCCACTTCAGTCTCCACGGTGCACTGCCCAGGGATGTCCCGCCCCTGGCTCCAGTCGCAGCCCGCGGCGTCCAGTGCGGCGATGAATTGGGAGTAGGTCACTGCCGACGGCAAGTTGACCATCGCGTTCGCCCGTGCATCGGGAACTTCGATCTCCCCGTGCCACACCGGGACGATGACCTGGACCACCAGCCGACAGCGACAGACGACCAGCTGCAGATCGCCGTAGCCGAACCAGCGCGGCCAGCGGCTCTTCTTACACACGGGGTCGCCGATGAAGGGCTGCCCCAACGCCTCCACCAGTGCGGGCAGGGCGGCGTTGCACCCGACCGGCCCGATCCTGGCCGTCCGGCCGAACTCTGCCAGCATCTGGATCGCAGTCATGGTGAGGATCATGCCAGTAGGCGCGCTGAGCTGCGAAAACAGGGTGCGCCTCGCCCCTGACGGCACTACCGGCCCACGCAGGATCGCGGCCCCGCCACACCACCAAGATCGTTCACAGGGCTGCGGTCAGCATCGCGACACTCCCCAGGTCTGCTCGCGGCGCCTCACTTCGGCGAGCCACCGCAACGCCCGGGTGATGGCTCGCGGTCGGGCCAGGGCCGAAGGCGCTTCTGTGTGAACTCGGGCAGGGCGTACGGGCCGGCTTGCGGGGCCTCGGGATCAGTAGGGGCATCGGCTCGGCGTGAGAGGTGGGCGCGATCGCAACAGGGGGCGGTCGCGGGGCAGTTGGACGGGCCGACGGCCGTACGCCTGCCGCTCGGCCAGTCGGATAGCCGCTCGGAACCAGACCGCCTCAGGCACTTGGCTTGGGCACTTCGGTGATGCCGAACGCAATGAGATGACGGACCGAGTCGTGGTACGTGACCCACTGGGCGATCTTGCCATCGCGGAACCGGAACACGCTGAGGCAGTCGTTGCGGTACGGCAGCCCCGTCGCGCGGACGACCATGTCGCCCTTGACCTCGACCAGCCAGCCGTTGGGATCCAGCAACGGCTCGTACTGTACGTCCTCGGTGCACAGGGCCAGCAGGCCCTCGGCGTCTTTCGCGGAGGCGCAGGCGTAGAACTCCTCGATCACAGCCCTCATCCGGGCTCGGCCTGCTGTGGTTTCTGCGCCGTGTGCGTCCATGGCATCTCCCGGATCGTTCGGGACCCGGAGATCCCCGGGTGTGGGAACGGGCGCGTCTTCCACATCATCGCGACCGCCGCGGTTGCCAGTTTCGCCCTCTTTGCGCACCGCGTCTTGCCGATATGGGACAGGTCAGTGCGGCATGAGCCCCTGCCCCCTCCGCAGCCCGTCCGCGCCAGCCGGTCCTTCTCATCGATCGGTCGATTCGTCATCGCTATCGCTGTGACGCGGTGCAGGTGGCGGCGCCACGGAATGTTCGCCGAGCAGCGGGAACAGCCTGGTTACCGCGGCGACGGCTACAGCGTCCCGGGGGCGTGCGGCCGGGCGGTGGTCCCGGTCGCGGTATCCGGCGAACAGGCGGCGGATGGATTCGGCGAGTTCGGCCATCTCGCCTGGGGTGAGGTGGAGCACGGCGCTGAAGGATTCGTCCTGTTGCCACTCGGCCGGCGCCTGGTCCCGGTGGGCCAGCCAGTGCTGGTAGCTCTCGTCCTCCAGCCCGCGGGCGAGGGCTGCGAACCCTGCCGGCTCTTCTTGGCGGTCGGGCTCCGGGGCGGAGTCCCACCGCAGCCGCCATGGCCGGGCTCGGCCGCCTTGGTGCGGCACTTCTTCGATGAGGCCGTGCCGGGCGAGCTGGCGCAGGTGGAAGGAGCAGAGTCCGGAGCTGTGACCGAGGCGGGTGGCGGCCTGGGTGGAGGTGACGGTGCCGACTTCGGCGAGCAGGTCCAGCAGGGCGATGCGCACGGGATGGTCGGGCAGTTGCTGACGGGCACGTTCCGGCAGGGGGTGCGTGGCTGGGGTTTGACGGTTTTCATCGCTCACTTTGCAAAGGATGGTACTTTGCAAAGGACTTGGCAAGCCGTCAGGAAAGCTGGCAACTCGGCGGCCCTGCGACTGAAGCGCTCACGAAAGGCATTGATCGTTCATGGCAGTTGGGTTCGGTGACACGGCACAGGATCGCCGGGTACGTGTGCAGGGTGAGCCCGTCGAGTCCTATCCGCAGCTTGCGCCGGAGGTGGAACGTGGTGCGGTGCGCCGGATCACCGTGGTCGGGGAGGAGATACTCCACCGCCGGTGCCGGGAGGTGACCGAGTTCGGTACGCCGGAGCTGGCGAAGCTGATCGACGACATGTTCGCCACCAACCAGGTGGCCAATGGCGCCGGGCTCGCCGCCAACCAGGTCGATGTGGACCTGCAGTTGTTCGTGTGGGACATCACGGACGAGTGGGGTGTGCGTCATGTCGGGCACATCGCCAACCCGGTCCTGGACGAGGTGCCCGCCGAGCACCGCAGCCTTGTGGAGGAGTCCGAAGGCTGCCTGTCCGTTCCCGGCCCCTACCGTATGGTGCCCCGCCTCGACCGTGCCGTCGTCCGGGGCCGCGACAAGGACGGCAACCCCTTGGTGATCGAGGGCAGGGGCTACTTCGCCCGGTGCCTGCAGCACGAGACCGACCACCTTCACGGCCACCTGTATCTGGACCGGCTCGCACAGCGGGAGCGGAAAGCGGCCCTCCGAGAGATGAAGGACTCCCAGGACGAGGTGTTCGCCCGGCGCGCCGCCGCGGCGAAGAAGCTCGGCAAGTGACCGCGTTCGCCTGAACGCGCGGACGGCCCTGCCGGAGCGACCTCTGGCGGCGCCGTCCACTCCGGCCGGTCGCTGAAAACGACCGGGTGAGCGGCGTGACGGACGGCGCGACCATCTCGGTGCGCGCGAGGCCGTCACCGCGCCGCTTCTCGACACCCTCGCCGATGGAGGGGCTGCCCGTCTCCTCGATGCGCAGGCCGGAATGCCTGGCCTGAACCTCAGCGGTGACGGCACGCAGTGAGGCGACGCGCTTCTTCCCGTCGAGCTCGGGGCCCTTCACCGTGACGTCCACCCTGAGCGCGGTGTCGTCGGCGGAACGTGCCGGCGGACTTGGGGCTACGCGCGCATCCGCCCGGATACGTCGCGGGCGGCGTCTCCGGCGGCCGTCGCGTCCAGGCGCCCCTTACCGGGCGGCGCAGTAATGAGCACGTGCTCCAGTGACTTCCGCTCCAGCCCTCCTTCGGCGGCCATCGCCTCCGACCGGCCCGCCTCACCGATGCGGAAGTCTTCACCGGTGGCCGGGTTGCCGCCGACCACAGAGCCGGCGCCCAGACAGAGCGCAACGAAGTGGAGCCAGCCTGCGATCGCGCGCCCGAGGTGCCGGGCGCTCAGGCGAGCCATGCGTACGGGAAGATCGTTCATGGCGTTCATGCTGGTCAGCGGGGTGCACCGCCGACACCCACGACTGGTTGAACCTCGGGCCCTCCGGTCGGTCGACGTGGGAGCGAGGGCCGTCCCCCGCATGATGGGGACTGCGCCACCTTGTCGCGCTCGCAGCCATCTCGCCGCACCCACACGGGACTCAGCCCGGGATACCGTCGGCGGCGATGCATCGAAATCGGGCCAGGTTGGCGTAATATCAGCCAGTGGCCATCGAACTCACTGACGAATTGATCAAGCTGGAGCAGGCGGCCTGGGCAGAGATCCAGACTGGCACGCTGACCGTCGAGACCGCCATGGCCGTGCAGGCCGGAATCAACGCACACGCAACGGCAACGGAGCAGCCGCGGTACGAGGTGGAGACCGCGCTGAAGCGGCATGTGCGTCACCCCGAGCCCGACGACGAATAGCTGCGCAGTCGGACGGTAATCCGGTCACCCACGTCCCGCACCAGCTCTCGCCGACCCCGACTCACCGGTGGTTGAGCGCGACCGTGAACAGCCTCCAGGTCGACGAGAGCTTGATGCGCTCCCCGATGCGCGAGCAGCGTCTTCGGGAGCTGCGGGACGGGGTGACCTCTCGGATCGAGAGCGGCTCGACTGGAGCCGCCTTCGCGATCTCCAGGGCGTTCACGCTGGTGACCTGCACGTCAGCACAACAAACAGCACGCCGCCCGACAGCTCACACCCGCAGTAGTTCACACAGCGCGACTGCTGCGCCGTACACACTCGTTCACCACTTCCCGCAGGCTGCCCGTACGTCTGAGGACTTCACGCTGGATGCGCGCGCCATTGCCGTCTCGCAGCAGCCGGGTCAGGCGGGACCGGGCCTCGTCGAAATCCCCGGTGTCCTCCAGGGCGGGCCGTACATGCTCGAAGAGGGACTCCACAGCGGACACGGCCGGGACCGGTCGCATCAGCCGGGGACTCACCAACTGATCATCCAGACCTGAGTGGCCCGCGCGCCAGGAGGCGAGGCGGAGCAGGGCCACCGGGTGCCCATCAGGCGGCTCGCCCGCCCGCCACTGCCGGGCCGCCGTCTCGACCAGCCCGCGCACCAGCATGGCCAGGAGCACCGTCATGGACGGCTCCAGGCAGACGTCGGCGACCCGCACCTCGACGGTCGGATGGGCGGCCGAGAGCCGGGCGTCGAAGTAGATCATGCCCTCGTCCCGCAGTACGCCCGTCGCCACCATGGCGCGGGCCTGCTCGTGGTACGCGGAGGCATCATCGAAGAGTTCCACGGGCCCCGCCGAGGGCCAACGCCCCCACACCCGGCTCCGGTAACTGCTGTAGCCGGAGTCCTTGCCCTGCCAGAAAGGGGAGTTGGCGCTCAGGGCGAGCAGTACCGACAGCCAGGGGCGGATCCGGTTGAGCACCGCCACGCCCTCCTCGTCGGACTCCACGAAGACATGTACGTGGCATCCGCAGGTGAGCTGTTCCTGCGTGGTCAGGCCGAACTGCTTCTCAAGCCACTGGTGACGGGTACCGCTGCCGACGGTGGGGCTCACCGGAAGCGGCGACGTGGCGAGCGCGGCGACCGCGCCGCCGAGCGATTCCGCGTGCCGGGCGGCGGCCGCGCGCCATTGGACGATCTCCTGGGCGAGGGCCGACATCGCCTTGTGCGGACTGGTGGCGAACTCCACCTGCTGGCGGTGGAGTTCCGCCTCGAAAGCGCCGTCATCGCCGTCCCCGTCACGCGAGGCTCTCGCCAACACCGCGCTCGACAGCGCCCGCGGCTCACCGCTCGCACTGTCGACGAGCAGCAGTTCCTCTTCCACCCCTACACTGCGCATCCGGACCGCCCAACGAGGTATCGGGCGCACATGCTGGCCCGCGTGCCGACGTGTGGATCCGTTCTAGCAGGCAAGCGGGCAGTCGGGGAGAACCCGGCCGAAGGTGATCGGTGGGATGGAGAGTTTCGGGGGCGGTCGGGCAGCCGTGCGCTTACGCCCCTCCCCCACGAAGGTCCCTGTGATTACCCACGGGACACAACGCATCATGCCCGGGGCACCCACGCCCACCGACCAGCGAGGTCCGCTGGGCTGCTTGGGATAGCGGAAGGTGCCACTGAGCCGCTCAGCCTCACCCGATACGCGATTCGGAGAGGCGCGACCGGGCCGCCGCGCATCCTCCGTCAGCGGCCGGGGCGCGCTGGACGGCCTCCTGGCATCCCCGTCGCGGAGGGGCGGTCGCGACCTCTCAGTGGGCCACAGCCGCGATCCGTAGAGGAGCCGTCATCGCGATCAAGGTGTCACGCTGTGATCCATCGCTTGACCAGCGCGATGAAGGCCGCCTCGTGTGCCTGGATGTCGGCGAGGTCTTTGAACGTGACCACTGCCCGGTCGTTGGAACGCCACTTCATCAGGCCCGTGTCGTCTTCAAAGGCGAAGGTCGTGGCATCGTCCTTCACCTTGGCGCCCCGGTGGAGGATGAGCTGGATGTCCTTGGACTTCAGCTGAAAAGTCACCCGGTCGACGCCGTCATAGCAAAAGCTCGGTGCGTTCCATTTCACCTGCTCGGTGATCTGCGGATCTGCCCGCAGGATCGCGGCGCGCAGATACTCGACTGCGTCCTTCTGCGGATGGTCGACCGTCTCCATCAGCCGGTCGACCTTGTCGCTCTGGCTCGACATAGTGTGCCCGTACCTCTTCTTCATGGTCGGCAACGGAATGCCCCCCACGCATCAACATCGTGACACGCCGATATGGGTCGCGCCCGCGACAGCAGCCTCAGCACCTTGCCGGGCTGAGGCCAGGGACGAAGGGCGCCTGCTGCAGCGAGTGGATCCGGCAGTGCCCGGGGCGTGGTGCTGGTCAATCCCAGGAATTGAAGAGCGTTGCGCCGAGAGTTGTCGGGTGCCAGTGCTTGATCTGGCCCCGGTCCGCTGCGGACAGGGCGGAGGTGTCCGACTCCGGTAGCGGTGACAGGAGCTGTGCTGCGCTCAAGACGGAAAAGCCGAAATCGGCGAGAGGCGCGGCCCAGGCCGGGGGGTCGAGGAATTCGTCGGTGTACATGTAGCAGCGGTCGGCGACGAAGGCGATCAGCGGGTAGTGGGCGTGGAACAGCGCGATGTGCGTGCTGCCCCGATGGTTGATCGTGGCGCTGTGGAAGTTCTCCGGGTACTGCTGTTCCGTGAAGTCCTCGACCTTTCCGCCCGCGGTCCTGGCCGTGGCGTACCAGGCACTGCGGCATGCCTTGGGGTCGGTACACGGCAGCGGCGGGTCATTCCGGTCACGGAATCCCGTCATGCCGCTTGCCAAGCGGAAGGTGACGTCCGAACCGTTCACCTTCATTCCTCTTCATTCCTCCGAGCAGGCCGCCTGAGCTTCAACGGTACGAACTTACCGATCATCAAGCAGCGGTGCCAACGAGCAGCCTGCGAGGGCGCAGGGCGGCGGTCACGGCGCGACGCAGGTGTGTTGCTCGGCAGGCCGAGGGGCGGTTCGTGGGGCGGCGATCTGCCTATCGGCCGGTGCGGAACCCGCCGCCGAGATCCACGGCGACGGGCTCAGCGAGGTTCTCGGCCCTGTCCTGGCCGGCCGGCGGGCGGTCGCGGCGTCCGCGTAGTGGGCGAGCGGGGCATCCATACGGCTGCGAGCACTGTGCCGATCAGGACCAGCGCGCCGCTGACGGCGAAGGCGAGGGCGTAGCCCTGGGCTCCGTGTGCCTCGGCCAGCGTGGAGAGGACTGCCACGCCCAGTGCGGTGGCCACTTGGCGGGTGGTGTTGAGCAGGCCTGCTGCCAGACCGGTGAGGGAGGGGGCGATGCCGCTGGTGGCGCAGACCGTGATCGGGGTGAAGGCGAGACCGGCTCCGAGGCCGATGAGCAGCGAGGGTACGACGATGTCCGGCCAGAAGGAGCTGTGTGTCCCGATGCCGGACAACAGCAGGAAGCCGGCTGCGGTGACGGACAGGCCGAGGGCGGCGGTGCGGCGTGCGCCCCAGCGCGAGGTCAGGCGGCCGGCCAGCTGTGCGCCGACCATGACGGTGACCGCGCAGGGCAGGAAGCCGAATCCGGCGCGGCTCGCGCTGTAGTGCAGCACCTGCTGGAGATAGAGCGCGAGCAGTACGGGGCTGGCGAGATAGGCGACGCCCAGGCAGAAGACCACGACGTTGGCGCTGCTGACGGACCGGTAGGTGAAGATCCGCAGGGGTACGAGTGGTTCGGCCGCCCAGCGCGCCTGGTGGAGGAGGAACAGCGCGATCAGGACGCCGGCCGCCACCAGTGCGGCCTGCGCGCCGGTGCGGGTGGCGGGGGCGCGGACGGTGACGACTCCGTAGACGAGCGCGGTAAGGCCCAAGGTCACCAGCAGAGCCCCGGCGACGTCGAGGCGGCGCCGGGGCCCGCGGAGGGCACCACGGCGGGGCAGTACGAGAAGTCCGAGGGCAGCCAGGGCGAAGCCGACGGGCACCTGGATCCAGAAGACCGACCGCCAGCCCAGCGCGTCGGTCAGGAAGCCGCCGGCGACGGTCCCGGCCCCCGCGCCGAGAGCGCCGACCATGCTCCATACCCCCAGGGCCCGGGTGCGCCGCGCGGGATCTGCGTAGGCCTGGTGGATGACGGTGAGGGTCGCGGGCATGAGCAGGGCTCCTCCCACGCCCTGGACGGCGCGGGCCGCGATCAGCTGTGCCGGGGCCGCCGCCACGGCGGAGCCCAGGTTGCCGAGGGAGAAGACGGCAAGGCCGGTCACCAGGACCGCACGGGCGCCGTACAGGTCTGCGAGGCGTCCGCCCAGCAGCAGGAACCCCGCGACGGCCAGTGTGTAGGCGTTGACGACCCAGCCCAGTCCCGCGCCGCCCATCCCCAGCCCGGTGCCGATCCTGGACAGGGCTACGGAGACGATCGTGGCGTCGAGCACTACGAGGAAGAACGCTCCGCAGGCCAGTAACAGGCACAGTGCGGGACGCGTCCGGCGGTCTGCGGGCGACTGCGTGGACTGCGGCGGGCGGGCAGGACTGCCGGAGGCCGCGCCGGAGCGGAGACGATCCTCGGTCTGGCCCTGCGGTTTCCCGCGCAGGCTCGGCTTGTTGGCGAACATGGCGCTCCCCTCCTGCCGCACCGTGCACTCCGGCGCGGCGAACTCAACACACACAACTAAGCGAAGGCTAACCTAATAGAGACCAGTGGTCACGATGGCATGGAAGGGACCCCCGGATCGGTAAAGTCCTGGTCATGACTGGTCCCGGCAGAAGACCCGGCCCGCCCGCACGGCTGAGCAGGGAAGCGATCGTGGAGGCCGCCCTCGCCTCGGGCGATCTGGAGTCGCTCTCCATGCGCGAGCTCGCCGCGCGCCTCGGCGTCTCACATTCGGCCCTCTACCGGTGGGTCGAGGGCCGCGATGGCGTGATCGACCTGGTCAGCGAAGCGGTGATCGACAAGATCGTTCCCGCGGACGCCCCCAACCGGGAGAACTGGCGCAGTTGGCTGGCCCGACTCGCCTGGGCCGCCCACGACGAGTTCCTGGCGGTGCCCGGCTACGCGACCCGTATCTCCCGGCCCCACCGGCACTCACGCGCCTTCACGACGATGCAGGACGCGGTCGTCTCCGCCTTCGCCGCGGCGGGCGCTTCACCGCAGATGGCGCTGCACAGCTGGTACGTCTTCGGCACCTCGCTGGTCACCTGGCTCGGCGCACAGGAACAGCGCCTCCTCGGCGAGGCCCCCGTCCGCTTCGACCTCTTCCTGGACAGCCTCCTCCGCGGCCTCCCCACCACCGAGTCCCCCACCTACGGTCACCGCCCGGACGAGCCGTAGCCGCGCCCCATGCCATCGGGCAGCAAGCCGACGTGTGCGTTCTCGCCTCGTCCCAGGCGGCGAACTCGGGGGCGGCCAAGTCGCGTAGCGGCTGCGGGCCCAGGCGACGGCCATGCGGCGCCGATACGGAACGGAGGACGCCCCGACTTCCCCGCCACACGCCGCGCCTGATGTTTGCACGGCAGAACGCACGGGCGCCCCTCGAAACTGCTGTGCGGTCGACCGCGTAGACCATCTATGGTCTCGGCATGCAGCGCACGGACATCACTGGGGACGACGGCACCTGGACGGGACTGTCCCTGGAGATACGGACACGCCCCCAGCCAGGCCTGTGCCTGTTCAGCGCCGAGCAGCGGCTGCTTGTGGACCAGCAGTCGCGGCCCGTACTCCTTGCCGCTGTCGACGAGGACCTCCACGGCGTGGAGCTCTGGCGCACCGACACCTACCGCTCTCCCGTCCCGCCGTTGCGCGCCGAGACAGGACGCGCTTTGGCCGGCAGCCCGGATCGCTGGGCGTACCGCTTCGCACAGCACCTGGCCGACGCTCCAGGCAGCCCTCTGCACGACGGCCGCTGGATGCTCGCGCGCGAGAGCCCGCTCCTGCGCTGGAACCACGACGGCAGACCGTACGCCGAGTTGTGGAGCTCGATGCTCATCGAGGGCCATCCGGACGGATACATCGACTGGTTCGTCCATTCCGGCTCGTGGGAAGTCCTCCCGCTGCGCCCGATGCCCGATGCGGACGACGCGCGGGTCAAGGCATTCCGCAAGCAGGCTCGTGACGGAACGCTCCCGCCCGTCCTGCTGTGGTGGGTCAGCGGCCTGGACTGCCACCTGATTCTGGACGGTCACGCGCGGCTCGCCGCAGCGATCGCCGAGTCCATCGAGCCCCCGCTGCTGTATTTGCACCGCACGGCACCGGGCGATGAGGTGGTCACAGGTACCGATCGAGCGGTACGCGCCTACGAGACCGAGCTGGCCCGCTTCGCCGAACTCCGCACCGTCCACGGCGCTGCCGTCCCAGACGGCGCCGCCATCGCAGGACCGCCCCTCGCCCGCCGCCTCCACGAACTGCACACGGCACACCGGCCCACCTGGGCCTGGCCACTGCCCGGCGGGAAAGCCCGGTGGCGGCGCATCGCAGATGAGGTGACTGCCGACCCGAAGTGGCCCTGCGTCTGAAGCTGGTGCGCTGAGATACCTCCACGCCGTGCTGACGGCGCGTGGCAGCGCTAGCTGTGGGACGCAGTTCCCGGAACCCCGGGCCACTGGGTTGGAGAGACGTGCCTGTGGGAGGGGTGGAAGCGGAGGAGGTGATTCGTGCGGGTTGCGTTTAGGGTCCCGAATCATGATCTCGATACGACGAGTTGTCACGGCCTGTGCCGTGACCGGCGCCGCGTTGGCAACTACGGTCCTGCCCGCATCCGCTGAGCCTCAGAAGGCGCCCGAGGTGAAGGTGCTGTCTGCTACCGCGGAGCCGAATACTTTCCACGTCGCCTACCGCTGCGCCTCCGGTTCCGGCGTGCGCGCCATCGCTCTGCACAGCGCCCTCTACACCGAGGGGCACAACCACTACGTGGACACCACCATCGACAAGTGGGACACCCCCATCGGCGACCCCGACAGCACGGAGCCTGTCGTCCCGGTGTGCGACGGCACCTGGAAGGTCGCCAACGAGGAGATCACCGGGTTCCTGCCTGAAACCACGCCCTTCCATGCCGGGGACCGGGCCACCGTCAGGTGGAAGGTCTACGGAGCCGGGCCGAACGAGATCCTGACCGAGGGCGAGCAGAGCGGCGTCGCCTTCGAGTAGCCGTTGCCTCGGCTGTCCCCTCCAGGGGGCAGCCGACCACGCTCGTGCCGCGCGTCTGATGCCGCCCCGCCGTCGGGGCGTGTTGCTGTGGTGAGCTTCGGGGGCGGACGAGGGCGGGGCGTCAGTGCGGGTCGTCGTCTCCGGGTGGGTTCTTCTCGTCGTTGGGGGGCTGGTGAGGCGTGAGTGGGTGTACGGCGGGGCCTTGGAGGACGGTGCCGTTGGTGGGGGCGAAGCGGGAGCCGTGGCAGGGGCATTCCCAGGTTTGCTCGGCGTCGTTGAAGTGGACCAGGCAGCCCAGGTGGGTGCAGCGGGCGGAGAGGCTGTGGAGGGTGCCGTGGGTGTCGCGGTGAACCGCGCGTGTGGTGCCGTCGAGGCGGACCAGCGCGCCGCCGCCCTTGGGGATGTCAGCGACCTGGCTGCAGTGGGTCCAGGGAAGGCGGTCTGCGATGAAGTGCCGTGCCACGTCGGCCTGTTGGCCGAGCAGGGCCGGTCCCTCGCGCAGGAGGTTGAGGCGCCGGGGGTCGTACAGGTCCGCCCACGGCAGGTCGTCGAGATCCGCCTGTGATACGTGGGCGGCCAGGAGCCGGCCGGCCAGCACTCCCCCGGTCATGCCCCACCCTCCGAAGCCGGTGGCGACGTAGAGGTGGCGTGAAGTGGAGTGCACCGGGCCCACGAAGGGCACCTGGTCGGTGGTCCACAGGTCCTGGGCGGCCCAGCGGTAGGCGGGTTCGGCGTCGGGGAAGTGCTGCCGCATCCAGGTGGTGAGGCGTTCGTAGCGCCGCTGTACGCCGCGTGCTCCAGGGGTGAACTTCTCGCCGGTGACGATCAGCAGGCGCCGCCCCTCGCCGTACGGTGCGGTCCGTACCGAACGTGTGTGGTTCTCGGAGGTGAGGTAGATGCCCTGGGGGTCGCGCTCTGCGGGGATGGAGGCGGCGACCACCAGTTCCCGGCGTGGGATCAGGCGGGGGAAGAGGAGCGTCCGGTCGAAGACGGGGTAGTGCGTGGCCACGACGACCTCGCGCGCCTGGATGCTCTTGCCGTGGGCGGTCGTGATCCGGCACGGGTCACCCTCGCGCAGATCCACCACCCGTGACCGCTCGAAGATGCGGCCGCCACGGGCGACCAGGTCGGCGGCCAGCCCGCGGAGGAATATGCGCGGGTGGAACTGGGCCTGCCCCTCCACCCTGACCGCGCCCGCCACCGGGAACGGCAGTCCCGTCGCGGTCACGAACGACGCGTCAAGACCTGCCTGTTCGGCGGCCTCGGCTTCTTCCCGTACGGCATCCAGCGCGTCTTCTTCGTACGCGTAGGAGTAGGCGGGAACCTGCTCCAGCTCGCAGTCGATACCCAACTCCGCGCTGATGCGGCCGACTTGGGCGACCGCGTCCTGCTGCGAGGCCGCGTACAGCTCGGCCGCCCGCTCGTCGTGGGCGGAGCGCAGCCGACGGTAGATCAGGCCGTGCAGGGCGGAGACCTTGGCCGTGGTGTGTCCGCTCACCCCGCCGGCCAGTCGGCCGGCCTCCACCAGGATCACGTCCTGGCCCGCGCGGGCCAGTTCCCAGGCCGTGCACAGGCCCGCGATGCCGCCGCCGATCACGACGGCATCGGCCCGCGTATCGGCCTCCAGGGCCGGGTGGCCGTGGTCGGCGCTGTCGGGCGTGGCCTCCATCCAGTGGGACGCCAGTCGTGCGGGGATACGCTCCATCACCGGCTCCTCTCCGCTCCCGGGTGCCCCTTGTCTCCTCTTCGACGCCCCAGCGCGGCGGCGTCGCGGCGTGGCCGGAACCAGGCCGCGGTGGCCGGGCATCGGTGCGTCGGCCAGGGGCGTGGTGCATGAGGTGGATACGCATGCTCGCCCCCTGGGTCTCATAGCGCCGGGGCAACGCGATGAGGAGGCCGTTCTCGACCGTCTTTGGCGCGTGGGCGGGCGACTCGCGCGTGCCGGACTCGCGTGCGCCGGGGTCCTCTGGAGGCGCGTACGGCAATACGGCAGCGCGCGGCCCGGTCTGCCAGCCGGTACGCAGCGCAGCGGCAGCACTCCGCGTACCGAGTAGCGGCGCGGGCCCGCTCCACGTCAGCCGTCGGCCACTACCCGCACGGTGCGCATCGAGGGATCGGCCGCGTCGGGGACGTACATCCCGGCGGCCACCCCGCTGCGCAGATACTCCGCCGCCTCGCGGCTGATGCGCTCGCCGGGGCAGATGGCCGGGATGCCCGGTGGGTAGGGGCTGGCCATTTCGGCGGCCACCCGGCCCGTCGCGTCCTCGATGGGGATGTCCTCGGTCGGTCCGAAGAAGGCGTCCCGTGGCAGCAGTACGCTCTCCAGGCGCAGGCCGGCCGGGGACGGCAGGAGGATGTCGGCGGGTGGCGGCAGGTCGTGGCGGTGTTTGACGAGTTCGGTCAGGGCCTCGAGGAGGTCCAGGCCGCTCTCCTCGGAGTCCGCGTGGGTGATCTGGGCGAGGATCCGGCGGTGGTCGGCGAGCCCGACGGTGATCTGCCGGTGTTCGCGCAGCCAGTCGGCGACGGCGTAACCGCTGGTGCCCAGCCCTGCGACATCGATGACGATCATCAGTGGGTCGTGGGCGAAGGCCCTTCCTGAACCCAGGAGTTCATCCGAGAGCGGTGTGAGCCCGGACAGCGCCGCGATCTCGGCGCGCAGCCGGCGGGCCAGTTCGAGGGTGCGGCTCAGCAGTTCGTGTCCCTGCTCGACCATCTGGCGGCGCCAGCCGTCCAGAGCCGCGTAGATGAGCGAGGAAGGGCTGGTGGTGCCCAGCAGGTCCTCGCGCTGTGCCAGGACGTGGGGGTCGACGAGGCCACCCTGCAGATGGAACACCGATCCCTGCTCCAGCCCGGACCCCATCTTGTGCACGCTGGTCACGCAGACGTCCGCGCCCGCGTCCATCGCCCAGCCCGGCAGGTCCTGGTGGAAGGGCAGGTGCGCGCCCCATGCCTCGTCGACGATCAGTGGCCTGCCGCGGGCGTGGCACACCTCGGCGATGCCGCCGATGTCGGCGCACGTCCCGTAGGCGGTGGGCGAGATCAGCAGCATTCCCTTGGCCGCGGGTTCGCGCTCGAAGGCCTCCGCGACCGCCTCGGGCCCCGGCGGGTGGGAAAGGTGGTGGCCCGTGTCCCAGCGCGGCTCGATCCATACCGGCTCGATGCCCGCGAGGATCAGCCCGGCCACGACCGATTTGTGTGCGTCCCGGGCCACCAGCAGCTTCTCGTGCGGGCCCGCGACCGCCAGCATCGCCGACTTGACCGACAGTGAACTGCCGCAGGTGGAGAAGAAGGTGTGCTCGGCACCCACCGCGTCCGCCATCAGGGCCTGCGCGTGTGCCAGCACCCGGCCCGACATCCGCCGGTCGTCCAGCCCGCTCATCACCAGGACATCGGAGGCGAACACGTCCCGCCCCAGCACCTGGGCGACGCGGGCATCGGCCCCCGCGCCCTGCTTGTGGCCGGGAGGGGTGAAGGTGCGTACCGACCGCCGGTGAAAGTCGACGAGGGCTTCGAGGACGGGGGCTCGGGCGTGGTCCATCGGGTGGCTCACCTCGGCTGTGGCGGGAGTCGGACGGCCGGGCGGGTAACCCGCAGACCGGCCGCGAAACCCGTCGTCGGACCAGAGGTCATCGCCCGGCCCGCAGGTGTGCGGCAGGTGTTCAGCGGTTCCTGTTTGCAGCAGGTGTTCAGCGGTTCCTGGTGCCGGGCGTTCCGCGGGTGTGGCGCCGCTTCCCTTCCTGCCGCTGAAGGGGCCTGCTGCGGCTGCGGGCGCGGAGAGTGGATTGGCTCTGGGTGTCGGCGAGTTGGGGAATGCGTACCGTACTGGGCAGGCATCCGAAGGCCCGCAAGGGGCAGATGACGCTTTCATCTGCCCCTTGCGGTGTGCGGGAGAAGCTCACCAATTCTCTTCCCACACATAGGTATTGCAGTAGAACGAGCCCTGTTCGATCTGCTGCTTGACCACGGCGCGCTTCTTCGACTCCAGCGTCTTTCCCTGGTCGGTCTTCACGCGGTAGAAGACGTCGAAGGTGCGGCTTGCGCCGATTCCCTTGGCGATCGTCCAGTCCGGGGACTTTCCGGCCGAGGCCGGATAGGTGTACTCGTCACCGCCGCGTTCCTTGACCACGACCTGGGTCTTGCCGGGGACCTTCACGGACGTGTCCCACTTGATGTCCATGGAGGTCCACCACACGCTGCATTCCAGGGAGGGCTTGGGTACGGCCAGGATCGGCAGGGCGCCCGGGGCGAGGGAGGGCGGGGGCGGCGGCGCGGCCGTTGCGCGCTGGAAGATGCCGATGAAGGTCTCCACGATTTGGTCGGTGAGGAGCGCTACATCGACCAACTCGCCGACAACCGGCACCGCTTGGGCCGCGACCAGCGCCGCGACGGCAATGGCATTGACCGCGATGGCCTCGGGGTCGTGGTGCTGGATTCCGTCGGCGATGCCGACGGCGTTGCCGATGCCCGGCACGATGGCGGTGGTGGCGGCGACCTTGTCCAACGTGGTGGCGTTCTTGGCGGAGAAGGTGGTGGCCATGCCGTACGCCCAGGCGCCGACCCCGAAGGCGCTGGCCGCGACCCTGGTCCCGCTCACTTCGCTGACCTTGGCGTGGGTGCGCTCCGCGACGGTGTGGCTCTCCGATTTCGACAGTCCCTGCGGCTTGCGCTCGGGGAGGCTGTTGACGTGTTCGGAGTCCTGCGCGACCTTCTTGGCTGTTTCCTTGGCTTTCGTGCGGACCTTTTCCCAGTCCAGGTTCGCGCAGCGGTTCACCGAGCGTTTGGCGCGAGTGGTGGAGGCCGAACAGTTGAGCGCCGCGGCCATGAGGGCGTAGGCCTCGTCGACGCCCTTGCTCCCCTTCTTGAACGTGTACGCGGTCTTGGCCGCGCCGCGTTCCGCCAGTTTCCAGGGAACGATGAGCTCGTTTCGCCCGGTGCCGTCGTCCAGCTTGAGGACGATGTTGCGCTCCGCGAGGGAGTCCATCAACGGGTCATTGGTACCGACACCGAACTCGTCCTTGATGCGCTGCAGTCGTCGCGTCTCGAACTTCTCGGCGGTTTCACTGTCGCCCTTGGTCATGTTCACCGTGGCGAGAGTGATGTCTTCCGGCAGTGTCACCTCCACCACCGCGCCGGCGGACATTCCGTCCTCACCGATGGTGTACTCGGCGGCGTGGTTGGGGGTTTCGGCCAGATAGAAGGCCTTCCAGTTCGCATCGTCGTTCCCGGCGGAACCGCCCGGGCGCTTGATGCCGGAGAGGACCTTGTCCAGGTCACCGGGCTTGACACCGTGGAAGGCGCTCAGTCCCGTCTGTTTCACCTGGGTGATGTCTCCCCCGGTGGGGGTCGGGGCCGCCAGGGCCAGCTGCGCGGAAGATGCCGCGATCACTCCGGATATCGCGGCCACGGCACCGGCCCGTCCGGGCCAGGCAGAACCGTGCCTTGTCAGGACTCTCATTGCTGTCTGCTCCTTGGGTCACGTACGAGGGCTCGCATGCCCGGGCGGCTCACCCGAACCCGAAGCTGAAAGAGGTGAGTTGGATCGTGATGCTGAAGAGGGAGAAGAACACGTCGTCACTCCTGTTCGGGGCTGGGAGCGCCGGGCTTCAGCCCCAGATGCTCCACTGGAACGCGCTGCTGAACAGCGTCACCGCGATGTTGAAGAGGTTGAAGGTCATGGTGGGAGGCACCTCCCTTCTTCATGAGTGGGGGGCTCTTCCGGACGTCGCTAGAGCGCGATGAACAGCGTCAGGAGTCCGGGAATCCAGAAGACGGGGAACTTCAGCACGGAGGCCTCGCACTCCTTCTCGTCGGCGGGAGAACTGCCGTCCCGATCGTCTCCGATGCCCGAGAACGAGCCATCCGTGCAAGGCCGCACATTTCCTGCGGCTTTTCCACAGCGAGTACAGGGTGCCGGAAGGGAAGCCCGCGACGTAATACCCCGGTCACTTTCCGTATCTTGTCGCGCCGCGCGGTCGGCAAGTTGACAAGCGGTGCAGCGAATCAGAAGGTAAGTGGAAATTCTGCCCATGCGTGCTGGGTCCCCGGGAAAGAAAGACCCTCGCAATGGGCCGCACGCAGGGGTATTTCCGTGCGACTCCGGGAGGTCAAGGGCGGCGATGGGTGATCCCGTGCGAGTGGTTCTGGTGGACGACCATCTGACGGTGCGGGCCGGAACCCGGGCGCTGCTGGAACCGGAGGGCTTCGCCGTGGTGGGTGAGACCGACTGCGAACGCGAGGCGGCCGTGATCGTGGCGCAGCAGCGGCCCGATCTGCTGATGCTGGACATGGTGCTGGACACCGGGCCGGTCGTGGCGGCCATCGCCGGGCTGCTCAAGGCCGCGCCGGGCATGGGGATTTTGATGCACAGCGTGCACGAGGACCCGGCGCTGGTCCGTGGGGCACTGGCCGCGGGCGCCGCGGGCTATCTGCTGAAGAACACCTCGGTTCCCGAGTTGGTCCTGGCCGCGAGGACCGTGGCCGCCGGCGGACGGTATGTGCAGCCCCGGCTCGGAGCCGGGCTGGCAGGTGTGCCGGAGTACCCGAGGGAGCTGACGCCACGGGAACGGCAGGTCCTGGACCTCCTGGCCGATGGACACACCAACCGGGAGGTCGCGGCACACCTCGCGATCAGCGTCCGGACGGTCGAAAGTGTCCGGGCCGCCCTGCGCAACCGGCTGGGGCTCGTCACCAGGGCCGACCTCGTCTCCTACGCCCGGCGCAACGGGCCGGTCCGTCCGGAGGGGAACGGTCCGGCCCGTGCGTAGGAGGATGCGCAGGCGAATTGGCGAGCGGCCCGGCACGTGGCCGATGGCGCACCGCCGGTCCTACCCCGTGGGGCTGGTGCGCGACCTGTGCCTGGCGCTGAGCCTGGTCGGTGCGGTGGCGTACGCGGCCGACCTCCTCGTACCGGATCCGCTGCCGATCGGGCCGGTGGCGGCCCTGGTCGTGGCCACGGCCACCGCTGCCCTGACGGTGCTGGCCGCCAGAACGCCGCGGGTCCGGTGGCTGCTGGTGCTGGTGGCGAGCGGGTCCACGGCCCTCGGAGTGGCCGAGCTGCTGGAAATCCGTACGGTGGACTACGTGGCCCTCGGGCTGCTGCTGGCGGCGGCCGTGTCCGCCGTACCAGCCTGGCCCGAGGCCAGGGCGCTGCTGGGCCAGAGCAGGAACCGGGCGCTCATCGCCCGGCAGGAGCACTACGCGGCGCTGATCGCGGGCGAGCTGCACGACGAGGTGCTCCAGCTCCTCGCGCTCACGCGGCGCCAGCTCGACGCGGCCAGCAGCACGGACGCGGACCCGGACGCGCTGCGCGAGGTGGCGCAGAACGCCGTCCAACGCCTCGACGATCAGGCCTCGGTACTGCGCAGCATCATCGCCACGCTGCATCCGGTGGCGCTGCGGCAGCTGGGCCTGACCGAGGCGGTCCGCTCGCTGGCTGGGCAGGTGGCCGCCGAGAACGGACTGCTCGTGGAGGTCGTCGTCGAGGGCGAGGAGGGTCAGGGGACGTACGGCCGCGCAGCGGACCACGGCGCAAGCCTGGCCGCCTACCGCATAGTTCAGGAAGCCCTCACCAATGTCGTCAAGCACGCGGACGCTCAGCAGGTGGATGTCCGCCTGGCATACCGCTTCGACCGCGTCAGTCTTACGGTCGCCGACGACGGGTGCGGAATGCGGCAGAACCCCGGCCCAGCGGGATCGGGCTACGGAATGCAGGCCATGCGCTGGCGAAGCGAGGCGTACGGCGGGTCGTTCTCCGCAACAACCGTTGAAGCCGGCGGGACCGTCGTGCGAGCCACGCTGCCGCTGGTCCAGCACCGGCGAGCAGCCGAGCAGTCCCATGGTCGACCTGCCATAGACAAAAGTTGACATTCGTCTTGAAAAATCCTGGATAGCGTCTTCGTATGACGCGCATCCTGCACGCGACGGCGCCCCTGCCCCCTCCGCGGAACATACGGTGGGACGCCATGCAGTACGACACCCACCTGGATTACGTCTCCCGGCTGGGCCGGGATCTCGTCGCGCTGCTCGACCCTCGTCCCGGTGAGCGCGTCCTCGACCTGGGCTGCGGAACCGGCGACCTGACCTGGGCCATCGCCGGTCGCGGCACGGCCCACGAACCGATCCGGGCGATGGGCATCGACGCCGACGCCGACATGGTCGAACTGGCCCGCACCAAATACCCGGAGCTGACCTTCACCGTGGCCGACGGCCACGCTTTCTCCGTCCCCGAACCGGTGGACGCGGTCTTCTCCAACGCGGCACTGCACTGGATGACCCGCCCTGCCGCCGTCCTGGGATGCGTCCGTAAAGCGCTGAAGCCGGGTGGCCGATTCGTCGCAGAATTCGGCGCAGCGGGAAATCTCGACACCGAGCTGCGGGCCATAGGCAGAGCCTGCTCCGAATTGGGCCTCGACGCACCACGGCCACCGTGGTATTTCCCTTCCACCGCCGCGTACTCCGCACTGCTGGAAACAGCCGGATTCCAGATCCGCAGCATCTCCCGCTTTCCCCGGCCCACTCCGGTGTCCCCGGAGGATTCACGCCAGGAATGGTGGAAAACGGTGGCAGCCTCGGTACTCCCGCACGTCCCGGCCCACCACCGCGACACCGTCGCCACCCGGGCACACCAGCTCACCCGGCCCCAGCTCACCGGCCCCGACGGGATCTGGCGCGCCGGCTTCGTCCGGCTTCGTTTCAGCGCAGCGCTCCCCTCGTGACGTATTGCGGGCACGTGAGGTACGGCTGAGTGAAGTCCACTGCTGACCCTCGAACGGAACGCGGCCTCGCGGAAGCTGTTACGGGCTGGCAGCGAGCTGCCGGGCACGTGCACTTGGCACGCTCTGGCTGGGCGAGGACCGCCGTGGCCGTCACTTGGCATCGGTGCAGGGCGTCGACCCGTGCGTGCAGGGTGCCGGATGTGCGCGAGCATCCGCGGCGGGGTCTCCCAGGGGCTCCAGAGGGGAGTTGAGCGGCGGCCTGGCGGTTGGATGCCGCGTGCCGCCGGGGCCTCACTCATGAGGTGAGGTGGGGTGTCTGTCGTGAACTCTGCGGGCGGGTACGGGAATCAACGCGAGTTGAAGCCTTGTTGCTGAGAGGCGTTGATCTGTAAGCGAGTTGAGGAGACGTGGGTGGGCATGCGCGCTCTGATCATTGATCCCGATGCCCCGGCACTGTGCGCCCGCCCCGTGTTCCCGAGCCCCATCCCGCGCCGGACCAACTCGTGCTGGATGTACGGCACATCACCCGACGGCACATCACCCTCTACCGCGGTGAAGTGGTGCTGAGTATCGAACGATGAGCCGAAGAGGGGCTACGGGGGTGTTCTTGAGAGGTGGCGGCGCGGTACTCGACTTGCCCGCCGCGCTCGCGGCATCGCCGTCACCGCCCTGGGCCTGCGGACCTCCACCGAGATCGGCACACCGGTGGCCGTAGCGATCCCTCCGGCGCCTTCCTCCTGCACCTGAACCAGGTGCAGGCCCAGCGCCGCGCCCTCGCGGCCCCGGGCCAGTCAGGCACCGGCCCGCGGAAACCGCGTATCCGTCCCTGCGAAAGCCCGGCAGGGCACCACTCGTACGAAAGAAAGAAGGACGCACCGTGACGACCGCAGGCAGCAGAACCCGCAAGGACCTCGTCGTCCAGCGAGCGGACCACACCACGATCCGGTACACGGCCAGCGGCCCGGCCGACGGCCCGGCCCTGGTCCTCATCCACGGCTGGGCGTGCGGCCGCGGCGACTTCGACGCGCTCACCGGCCATCTGCCCGGCGGCTACCGGGTCCTCGCG